>DVLW01000235.1 GCA_018715285.1 Candidatus Faecivivens stercoripullorum
CGTGGAATAAGACAGTATAAGGAATAGAAGAGAAAGGGAAGTGGCAGAATGGATGAACTCGAAAAGACACTGGCAGAGGTGAACGAACAGGCAGATCTCTCTGATTCTGAAGAAACTCCTCAGGCTGCTTCAACAGAAGAAGATGGCCAGCAGCAGGAAGAATCTTCTGAAAAAGATCAGAAAGAAAAGGAAACCCGTTCGCTGAAAACCGAGATTATCGAATGGATTAAGGCTTTCGTTTTTGCCGGTGTGATTGTTGCACTGATTTTCGGGTTTGTCATCCGTCCGGTCGAGGTCAAGGGCCATTCGATGGAGCCGACGCTGCAAAACAGCGACCGGCTGATTGAATGGATGCTGTTTTACACCCCGAAACAGGGTGATATCGTTATTCTTTCGGAAAAGACCGGGCTGGATGAAGCGCTGGTCAAGCGTGTCATCGCAACAGAAGGACAGACGGTTGAAATCAATGAAGCAGGCGAAGTACTGGTTGACGGCGTGCTGCTCAATGAGGATTATATCTATGAACCCATCGATCAGGCACACCTTGGCGACTGGGAATATCCGGTAACGGTTCCGGAAGGCTGCATCTTTGTCATGGGTGACAACCGCAACCATTCGACCGACAGCCGGTATGCAGAAGTCGGTTTTGTCGATGTGGACGAGGTAATCGGAAAGGTTTTCCTGCGTCTTTCGCCGCTGTCGGCTTTTGGACTGATCGATTGATAGAATGATGGTCATGCCAAATGGCATGGGATGATGGAGGTATTTGTGGAACAGGTTCCGGCAATTCAGTGGTTTCCTGGCCATATGGCCAAAACCCGAAGATTGATGAAGGCCAATCTGCCATATGTTGATATTGTAATTGAACTGCGGGATGCAAAAATTCCGCTCAGTTCCGGCAATCCTGAGCTGGCGTCGATGATCGGCAGCAAAAAACGGGTGATTCTGCTCAATAAATGCGATACCGCCGACCCGGCTGTGACCGCAAAGTGGATTGAGTGGTTTAAAAGGAAGGGAATTACAGCAATTGCAGTCGATTCCCGAAGCGGCAAAGGGCTTAACGCCTTTTTGCCAGCCGTCCGTTCGGAGCTGTCCGAGCTGCTGGCGCGGCGTGCTGAAAAGAATGAATCCGGTCGTCCTATCCGGATGATGGTTGTCGGCATCCCGAATGTCGGGAAATCGTCGTTCATCAACCGGATGGCCGGCGAAAAACGGGCAAAGGTTGAGGACCGGCCGGGAGTAACCCGTGATAAACAGTGGGTAACAGTCAGTAAGGACGTTGAACTGCTGGACATGCCGGGTGTTCTCTGGCCGAAATTTGACGACCCGGCAGTCGGTGAACGGCTGGCGGTAACGGGTGCCGTCAAGGACCAGATTCTCGATCTGGAGCTTCTGGCAATGCGGCTGCTCAGCTGGATTCGGGACGGATATCCCGAGCTGCTGAGCCGGTATAAAATCACGCCGGAGATGGCCGAAGGGCTTGAACCGTATGAACTGCTGGAACTGGTTGGACGCAAACGCGGAATGCTGGTGTCCGGCGGTGAAGTGAACACCGAACGGGCTGCAATTACCGTTTTGGATGAATACCGCGGCGGTAAACTGGGACTGCTGTCTCTGGAAACACCGCCCGGGGATGAATAAACATCAGGAGAAAGAAGGCGTACCGGCAATGACACTGTATGAATATGACCGTTCTCTCGGAATTGAGGGGATATTGTGCGGCGTGGATGAAGCCGGACGCGGACCGCTGGCTGGCGATGTATACGCGGCAGCGGTCATCCTTGACCCGGACAACCCGATTGATGGACTCAATGACAGCAAAAAGCTGACCGAGAAAAAAAGGGAAGCACTTTACCCGGTGATACTGGAAAAGGCAGCTGCCTGGTCGGTCGGAGTTGCGACAGTCGAGGAGATTGAAACATATAATATCCTGCAGGCGACTTTTCTTGCCATGCGTCGTGCGGTAGCCGGACTGTCGATTCAGCCGAATCTTGTGCTGGTGGATGGCAACCGTAATCCCGGTCTGGAACTGCCGACAAGGCTTCTGGTCAAGGGAGACGGGACGTCCGCTTCGGTTGCAGCGGCATCGATTGTTGCAAAGGTCGCGCGGGACCATTACATGGCTGAGGTTGCACAGGCGTATCCACAGTATCAGTTTTTGCGGCATAAAGGGTATGGTACCAAGCTGCATTACGAGATGCTGGACCTTTATGGTGAATCGCCGGTGCACCGGCATTCGTTTTTAAAAAGCTATTACCGAAAAAAAGGGGAAGCAATCCCAACGACGGGAACCAGAGGTGAGCAGCTGGCAGCCGGTTATCTGACCGGTCAGGGCTGCGAGATACTCGAACGCAACTGGCATGCAGCCTGCGGAGAACTGGATCTGATCGTCCGGCAGGGTGAGATACTCGCGTTTGTTGAGGTCAAAACCCGCGGACCCGGAATGATTGCAACTCCTGCCGAAGCGGTTACTGCTGCCAAACGGCAAAAGCTGGTGGCGACGGCGGAAAGCTATCTGATGGAAAATCCGCTGCCGTTGCAGCCGCGCTTTGACATACTGGAAATTTATCTGGACGGAGACGGTGGTTTTCTCCGGGCCGACTGGCTTCAAAATGCATTTGATGCAGTTTGACACCATCTGTAGAAAGGAAGCAGACTTATGCGTCATTTTGATTTGCACGCTGATACGCTCAGTAAGTGCCTGAAAAACCGGAAAAGCCTGATACAGAATGATTTTGCAATTTCTGTTGAGCGTGGCCGGGTTTTCGATGAATGGGTACAGGTTTTTGCGGCTTTTGTGCCGGATGAATATCATGGCAGCAAAGGGTATCACCGTTTTCTGCTGGAAGCGGAACAGCTGTCCAAAGCCTTTGAAGAAAGTGACCAGATCGTCCCGTATGACCCCAAAAATGTCCGTCCGGGTGTCTGCAACGCGATTCTGTCGGTTGAAGGCGGCGCCGCAATGGGCGGCCGGATTGAGCGAATTGATGAACTGTACCAGATGGGTGTACGGATGTTCTCGCTTTGCTGGAATGGGGAAACCGACCTTGCAGGCGGTACGGCCACCGAAGCCGGACTGACAAGGCTGGGAAAAGAAGCAGTTCGGGAGCTGGAAGCACACCGGATGATTATCGACGTTTCCCATATGAACAATTACAGCTTCTGGGATTTGTGTGAAGTGGCACAGCGTCCGTTTATCGCATCCCATTCCAACTGTTTTGATATCTGTTCCCATCGCCGCAATCTGGATGATGTCCAGATCAGCGAAATTATCCGCCGTAAAGGTCTGATCGGCATCAACTTCTATCCGGTCTTTATCAACGGCGAAAGCGACGCAAGT
>DVLW01000236.1 GCA_018715285.1 Candidatus Faecivivens stercoripullorum
AAAGAAATCTTTTGTGTTATAATTAATTTAAAGAGAAAATAACTGTTTTTATACAGTTGAAATTTTGTTAGGGAAAGGAAGGTTCGCATGGAACAGATCAGAATTCAAACTTTTGGAAAGTTTGAAATTACCTACGATGGGGAAGTGTACTGCCTTGAAAAAAGCCAGTCGACAAAAACTGCGCACCTTTTGCAGTATTTGACCGTGCATCAGGGAAAATCCTTTGAAAAAAGCGCACTGGTCGATATCCTGTATGATGAAGGCGAGGTCAGCGATCCACTGAACAATCTGAAGGTTAATATCTTCCGCCTGCGGCAGATGCTGGAGAAATCCGGGTTGCCCGGGAATAAGTTTATCCTGCACCGGAAGGGCTGCTACAGCTGGAATACGGAGGTTGCACTTGAACTGGATGTGGATGAGTTCCGCCGTCTGCTGGACCATGCGGCGCGGACAGACCTGCCGCGTGAGGACCGTATCGCTCTGATGACTGCCGCGCTGGATCTGTATCAGGGAGAATTTCTGCCCGGACTCCGGGGAGAAAAATGGGTCGAGGTAATCGACACGGATTGCAGACAGCGGTATCTGGACGCGGTTGAATTTGTTGACAGCTTTTGCTGCGAAACAGATAACTATCAGCTGGAAGATCAGGTGCTGAATAAGGCTGCAAAGTTTTTCCCGTATGAAGAAAAAATCCGTGCAATGCAGCTGAAGAGCCTGATTAACCGCAAGATGTACCGGGAAGCGATGGCTTTGTATGAATCCGTCACTACCCGGATGATGGATGATCTGGGAATCGTGCCGTCTGATGAACTGTCCAGACTGCATCAGATTCTGGTCGGAGAAATTGATATGCCGATCACCAATTTCTCGGATATCCGTGCGGATATGGAAGATCATGACGCAAGTGCCGGTGCGTATAATTGCAGCTATGTTGCGTTTATTGATACGGCCCGCCTGATTTCACGGTATGTACAGCGTAATGGACAGTCTGCTTTTCTGGCACTGTGTACGCTGGTTGATTCGCATGGGGCGCCGCTGTCGGCCGGCGGCAGGCTTCAGGATGCTGCCGCTGCGGCCAATCGTGCGGTCAAGGAATCTTTGCGGCGGGGAGATTTGTATACCCGCTATGGACCGTGTCAGTTTTTGATGCTGCTGATTGGGATCAACCGTGAGAACTGCCAGATTGTGGCCAAGCGGATTGAAGACAAATTCTCCAGAAATCCCGCATCCCGCGGTGTATATTTCCACTGGGAATTTGAGTCAACCGCTACGCTGATTCCCGATGAAAGCGCGTACGGCGAAGATAAACGTGCAGCTGCTCAGCCAGAAAATTAAGTGATATTGCGTCGGTCAGCCAGACCAAAACTGATGGAAAGAGCACTGTTGATGCTGTTCATGGTTTCGGGAGTAATTTCGCCCATTCTTTCCCGGAGACGTTTTTTGTCAATGGTACGTACCTGTTCAAGCAGGACGGTGGAATCTTTCTGTAGCCCACAGCTCTGGGCGGAAAGTTCGATATGAGTGGGCAGTTTTGCTTTATCCCGCTGGCTGGTGATGGCAGCTGCAATAACGGTAGGGCTGTACCGGTTACCGACGTCATTCTGGATGATGAGAACCGGCCGGATACCGCCCTGTTCAGAGCCGACGACCGGGGAAAGATCCGCGTAATAAATTTCACCCCGTTTAACGGGGGAGTTGGAATGATTTGACACGCTTACCGCTCCTTTCTTTTTGTCATGCGTGTGATCGGGGGCTGAAATGCCTTCCGGTTTTAGTATGCACGCCGGCGGCGGATTTCATGCACCTGTGAGTGAAAGCTGTATGACATAATATGTAGCCCGGGCTTCGGGCGATAGGGCGGAAAGATGGAAGGCAGGCAAAAAAACTTGAAATTGAACATCGTACTGGTCGAGCCGCAGATTCCACAGAATACCGGGAACATTTCCCGGACCTGCGCTGTGACCGGAGCGGTTCTGCATCTGGTGGGGCCGCTTGGCTTTACAATTGATGACGCGCATTTAAAGCGTGCCGGTCTGGATTACTGGGATAAACTGGATGTGCGCCGGTATGACGGACTGGAAGAGTTTTTCAGTAAAAATCCGAACGGGCCGTTTTTCTACTTTACCACCAAGGGACGGCATATTCATTCGGACGTCAGCTATCCTGACGGAGCCTATCTGGTTTTCGGAAGGGAAGACAGGGGACTGCCCGAAACGCTGCTCAAGGCAAATGAGCCGTCCTGTGTGCGGCTTCCGATGCGTCCGGCGCTGCGCAGCCTCAATCTGTCTAATACAGTTGCGATTGCGGTTTATGAAGCGCTGCGGCAGTGGGGATATCCCGACATGGAGACGCAGGGACAGCTGCATGAGCTGCGGTGGGAAGACTGAGAAATGGTTTTCCTGTACTGACATGGAAAGATTATTTTGAAACGGAGGTTAATTCCGATGAACCGTACTTTGATTGTAACAGATTCTGCCAGTGATGTTTTGCCGGAGCTGGAAACCCGGTATGGCATCCGTATCCTGCCGTTTTCGATTGTCGTCGATGGGCAGAGCTATGTAGAACGGCGGGATTTTACGCCGCCTGAGTTTTATCAGATGATGCTGGGAGCACATGCTTTGCCGACCCATTCTCAGGTCACGCCGATGGAGTTTACGACTGTTTTTGAACAGGCGGAAGCAGACGGATATGGCAGTGTGATTTATATCAGCATCAATTCCCATGGCTCCGGCACCTTTAACAGTGCATGTGTTGCCAGGGACAGTTATAAGGAAGATCACCCGGAGAGTGAGCTGAAGATTTTCTGCGTGGACAGCCTTTCTTATTCGCTGGGCTATGGATATATGGTTGTCGAGGCAGCCAAAAAGGCGGAAAAAGGCGTTTCTCCTGAAGAAATTGTCAGCTTTTGCGAAGACTGGGCGAAAAAATCGACCATCTTTTTTACCCCGTTTTCACTGGAATATGTCCGTAAGAGCGGACGTGTCAGCTGTGCAGCTGCCTTTGTCGGCGGTTTGATGGGCCTGAAACCGGTTATTACCTGGGTGGACGGCGACTCCAAAACGCTGGCTAAACTGAGGGGCGAAAAACTGGTTGTTCCGACGCTTGCAAAGATGGCGGCAGAGAAGATGGTGCCGAAAACGGATTACTGCGTAATCAGTGGACTGCGCCCTGAAATTGCCGACCAGCTGGCGGCGGAAATGGAAAAACTGGTGGGCTATCCGCCTGCCATGATTGCCAGTGCTGGCCCTGTTATCGCAATCAATGCCGGTCCTGACCTGGTGGCCGTCTGCATCCGCGATAAGACAAAATAATCGGTTACGATTACCGGTTATTCCTGAAAATTGGAGAAATCCAAAGGAATTTTTGCATAACCTCTTGAAAAAATACCGAAAAAGAGGTAAACTATCTATAGGTTGTTATTGATTAAACAATCGGTCCCTTTAAAATTTATTTTAGGAAGGAAGACTACCAATGCCCTCTTACAACAAAGTAACGATCGACGATATCAATGTCGCCGGCAAAAGAGTACTGGTTCGCTGCGACTTCAACGTGCCTCTGAAAAACGGCGTCATCACCGATGAAAACCGTATCAATGCTGCACTGCCTACCATTCAGAAACTGATCAATGACGGTGGTAAGGTTATTCTCTGCTCTCACCTCGGCAAACCGAAAAATGGTCCGGAAGAGAAATTCTCTCTGGCTCCTGTCGCTGTCCGTCTGAGCGAGAAACTGGGCAAGCCCGTCGTTTTCGCTGCTGACCCTGAAGTCGTTGGCGAGAATGCCAAAAAGGCTGTTGCTGAGATGAAGGACGGAGACATTGTTCTTCTCGAAAATACCCGTTTCCGCAAGGAAGAAACCAAGAACCTCGAACCCTTCTCTTCTGAGCTGGCTTCGCTGTGCGACGTTTATGTCAACGACGCATTCGGTTCTGCTCACCGCGCTCATTGCTCGACCGCTGGTGTTACCGATCATGTTAAAGAAAACGCTGTCGGCTACCTGATGGGCAAAGAACTGACCTATCTGGGCAATGCTGTCAACGATCCGGTTCGTCCTTTCGTCACCATCCTGGGCGGCGCTAAAGTTGCGGACAAGCTGAATGTTATCGAAAACCTGCTGCAGAAAGCTGACACTCTGATTATCGGCGGCGGTATGGCTTATACCTTCCTCAAGGCTCAGGGCGTTCCGGTTGGCAACTCTCTGGTTGACGATACCAAGCTGGATTACTGCAAAGATATGCTGGCTAAGGCTGAGGAAAAAGGCGTTAAGATCCTTCTGCCGGTTGACTCGGTTGCTGCTAAGTCTTTCCCCGATCCTATCGATGCTGAAATCGAGACCACCGTGTTCACCAAAGAAACCGGTATCCCGGATGGCTGGATGGGTCTGGACATCGGTCCTGCTACCGCTGAAATGTACGCTGCTGAAGTTAAGTCCGCTAAGACTGTTGTCTGGAACGGACCGATGGGCGTATTTGAGAACCCCATTCTTGCAAAAGGCACCATCGCTGTTGCTAAGTCTCTGGCTGAGACCGACGCTACCACCATCATCGGCGGCGGCGACTCTGCTGCAGCTGTCAACACCCTGGGCTACGGTGACAAGATGACCCACATCTCTACCGGCGGCGGCGCTTCTCTGGAATTCCTGGAAGGCAAAGTTCTCCCCGGTATCGCTTGCATCAACGACAAATAATTGCATTTTTGCAGTTTGATTGACTGAAACTGGGCTTCCGTCCGCCGGCATGGCTGGCGGAGGCCCATTCTTTTGAAAATAACATCATCAGGAGGTTATTCCCATGAACAAGGCAGTAAGAAAAGCCGTAATCGCCGGCAACTGGAAAATGAACAAAACCCGTCCCGAAGCTAAAGAGCTGATCGAGGCAATCAAACCCCTGGTTGCAGACGCAGGCTGCGAAGTCATCTGCTGCGTACCTTTCACCAACCTGGAAACCGCTCTGGCAGCTACTGCCGGCAGCAATGTCAAAGTTGGCGCTGAAAACTGCCATTTTGAGAAATCCGGCGCGTTTACCGGTGAGATCTCTGCCGATATGCTGGCTGAGATGGGCGTTGAATATGTTGTTCTGGGCCATTCCGAAAGAAGACAGTATTTCGGTGAGACCGATGAGACCGTTAACAAGAGACTGAAAGCTGCTCTGGCTGCTGGTCTGAAACCCATCCTCTGCGTTGGCGAAATGCTGGCTGACCGTGAAAACGGTATCACTGCTGAGCTGGTTGCTATGCAGACCAAGATTGCACTCAAAGGCGTTTCTGCTGATGAGATGAAGAATATCATCATCGCTTACGAGCCTGTATGGGCTATCGGTACCGGCAAGACTGCTACTGCTGAGCAGGCTAACGAGGTTTGCGCACTGATTCGTGCAACCCTGGCTTCTCTGTATGGCGAGGCTGTTGCTGAGGCTACCACCATTCAGTATGGTGGTTCCATGAACGCTAAGAATGCTGAAGAGCTGCTGGCACAGCCCGATGTCGACGGCGGCCTGATCGGCGGTGCTTCTCTGAAAGCTCCCGATTTTGCGACGATTGTAAAAGCTGCCACCAACGGCTGATTTTGTTTGTCGAAGGCGGGCGGCGCGGTAAATGCGCTGCCCGCCGGCTTTTGCTGTGCGATTTGCGATAACTAACCATTCCCGAAAGGATGAAACTTCATGTCTAAAAAACCTGTTGCGCTGCTGATTATGGACGGTTTCGGCGAGAATACCTCTGATTTCGGCAATGCAATTGAAGCTGCAAAAACCCCTAACCTTGACCGTCTGTTTGCTACCTGCCCGCATACGCTGATCGGTGCTTCCGGACTGGATGTCGGTCTGCCGGATGGACAGATGGGCAACTCGGAGGTTGGACATACCAATATCGGTGCTGGCCGCGTTGTTTATCAGATGCTGGTCAAGATCACCAAGGATATCGCTGACGGTGAATTCTTCAAAAAACCTGCTCTGGTTCATTCGATGGAGAATGCGCGTGACAACGGCACCGCACTTCACCTGATGGGCCTGCTTTCTCCCGGCGGCGTTCATTCTCATCAGGAGCACCTGTATGGTCTGCTTCAGATGGCTAAGAACTATGGCCTTGAGAAGGTTTATGTACACGCATTCCTCGACGGTCGTGACGTTCCGCCGTCTTCTGCTGCTGAATATATGCGCGAGCTGGTCGAAAAGATGAAAGAGATCGGCGTCGGCAGTGTTGCAACCGTTTCCGGCCGTTACTACGCAATGGACCGTGACAATGCATGGGATCGTGTCGAGAAGGCATATGACGCAATGGTCATGGGTGAAGGCGTTCAGGCTGAATGCCCGGTTGCAGCAATCGAAGACAGCTATAAAAACGGTGTCACCGATGAGTTCATGCTCCCGACTGTTGTTGACAAGAACGGCATGATCGGTGAAAACGATTCTGTTATCTTCTTCAACTTCCGTCCTGACCGTGCACGCCAGATTACCCGTGCGTTTGTTGATCCTGAATTTACCGGATTTGAACGCAAGAAGGGCTTTTTCCATGTACACTTTGTCTGCATGGCTCAGTATGACGCAACCATGCCTGGTGTTGAGGTCGCTTATCCGCCTGAGGCACTGACCATGACTTACGGCGAATATATCGCTTCCAAGGGTATGACCCAGCTGCGTATCGCTGAAACCCAGAAATATGCACATGTTACCTTCTTCTTCAATGGCGGCGAGGAAAAGACCTTCCCCGGTGAGGACCGTATTCTGGTTCCTTCTCCCGATGTTCCCACCTTCGACCTCAAGCCGGAGATGAGCGCATATGAGGTTACCGACAAGGTCGTTGAGGCAATTGAAGCTGATAAATATGATACCATCATCCTCAACTGGGCAAACTGCGATATGGTCGGCCATACTGGTATTTTTGATGCTGCTGTCAAGGCTGTTGAGGCTGTTGATACCTGCGTCGGACGTACCGTCGATGCAATCCTTGCTAAGGGCGGCGCTGTCCTGATTACCGCTGACCATGGTAACGCTGAAAAGATGTATGAGCCGGACGGTTCTCCTTTCACCGCTCATACTACCAACCCTGTTCCGCTGATTGTAGTCGGCTGTGACGACTGCAAGGGACTGAAGGAAGGCGGCCGTCTGGCTGACCTGGCTCCGACGATGCTGGACATCCTCGGACTGGAACAGCCGAAAGAAATGACTGGCCAGAGCCTGATTATCCGATAAGACTTTTGTGTATAAGCGGCCCGCTCTTTTTCTGGGCGGGTCGTTTTGTATGCAAAAATACCGACAGGTGGAAACTATGAATATGCGGGATGTTTTTGCACGAGAAGACATGCCGGAATTTTAGATACATATGTCGCTGTGACAGCGGTTTTAGATAGGAAAGGGAAAGAATATGAGATTGCGGACCAGAACGCTGACGGCACTTTTTGCAGGTGTGCTGCCGGCAGTGCTGATGACGGGAATGTTTGGTACTACGGCGCTTGCTGAATCGTCAGAAGTGGCGGCGTATTCTGCTGTGAGCAGAAGTACGGCTGGATTCACAGAGATTAACGGCAGCTGGTATTATTTGGATGCGTCGGGCAATATGCTGACCGGTTGGCAGGAATATGACGATAACTGGTACTATATGGGCTCTGACGGAAAGATGCTGACCGGATGGCAGCAGATCGGAGGCAAATGGTATTATCTGTACGCTTCCGGACGGATGGCAACCGGTTGGGCAGAAGTGGACGGCAAATGGTATTACTTTAACGGCGGCGGTGTCATGAAGACCGGCTGGCTGGAGACAGGCGGTAAATGGTACTTCTTTAACGGCGGCGGCGTTATGCGTACCGGTTGGGTCAGCAACGGCGGCAAATGGTACTATATGGATGCAAACGGCGTGATGCAGACCGGATGGCTCAAAAAGGACGGCAGCTGGTATTATCTGGACAGCAACGGTGTTATGCAAACCGGTTCAAAGAAGATTGACGGCGTTTCTTATACCTTTTCTTCGGATGGTGTGCTGACCTCTGGAAATCCGCCTGCTTCGGCATCGGATTTTGATCCGGAGTCTGTTCGCAGTGTGTTGGACGGAGCTTCACTGACGCCTAGATCAACGGCTGACAGTGAACTGAATAAGCTGGTGTCCAAATGGATTTCGAGCAATCTTTCTTCGTCGATGAGCACCTGGGAAAAGGTGAAGACCATTTACGACGAGCTGCTGAAAATGGAGTATGGTACACCGGATGACAGCGTGATTGATACATCGGGAATGACAATGGATGAACTGATGAGCCTGTATTTCGATGGACCGGAATATAACGCCCGTCTGCTGCTGCTTACCAAGACCGGTACTGAGGAACACTTTGCGGCTGAGCTGGCAACATTGCTGCGTGCAATTGGGCTGGACGCACAGGTCGCGGAAGGCATTATCTATCAGGATTCTGCACTGACGAACGGTACTCCTTCCAGCTGGGTAACAGTGAAAATTGGCAGTAAAAACTATATCTTTGATGTGGCTTCCGACCTTCGTGCAGGCGGCGGATATGGTGGGTTCTGCCGTACCGCGTCTGAACTTGGCAATCGGTATCAGCAAAGTGATATCTTCGCTTTTCAGGCAGAGAAAACCTATTCTGCATAACCTATAAAAAACAGGCGATACCTCATCAGGGTATCGCCTGTTTTTGCTGTTCTGGTCATTATTCCATATGTCCAATGAGGTTAAGGTCAATCCGCTGCATATCCAGTCCATTGACCGGATGTTCAGACAGATAGCCGCTAATCATTTCCATCAGTTCGTCGTTGACATAATCGCGAACCTCTCGCGTTTCACTGTCGAGAATATGGAAATGCGGGAAGGTGTTGACATCAAAAATGATCGGTTCACCAGCCGATTCAATTTTCATAATCAGCCCTTTTTTCTCAAAAATCGAGAGGATATTGTAAATCGTGGCAAGCGTCAGGGTAACGTCGCGTTCCCGGAGGGCGGCAACTACGTCGTCGACCGTGACGTGGGTATTGAGTTCCCGCAGCACCCGAAGCACTTCCAGACGCTGCTGGGTGACCTGGATTTGATTGTCCCGCAGGATTTGCCTGAGCTTTTCCATCGTTTTCTTCCTTTCTGTATAATCATACATAATAATCGATAGCAGAATAAATTCTGGAATCTATCTAATATTATAATTGTTCAGAAAGCATTTGTCAAGCAGCTATATCCAACTGTACAAAATACTGGACTGTACAGAACATACATGACAGTTTTTTGCCAAAAAACAGATGATTACCGTTTAGAATTTACAAAAAGTTCTGTTCTTTTCCGTACAGATATGATATAATGTGAAATAGAATCAATAGCGTTTTGACGGATAGAAAGGAAGGATGAAGGATGTCTCTGGTTTATACACAGTATGGTGCATTGCGCGGTAAGCGCAAGGACGGCTGTATTACATATTTCGGAGTACCTTATGCGCAGCCGCCGGTCGGCGATCTCAGATGGAAAGCGCCTCAGCCGCTCCAGCCCTGGACAGGGGAGCGTGAGGCTTTCGAATTTCCGCACCGTGCCTGGCAGATGGTACAGGAACCGCCGGTTGACGGCAAGGGAATCAACTATGCGCGTGAGTTTTATTCCAATCCTGCGTTTATGCCTCCAATGGATGAGGATTGCCTGTATCTGAACATCTGGCGTCCGCTGACAGGAGAAAAACTGCCGGTTGCGTTCTGGATTCATGGCGGCGCTTTAATCAATGGATTTGGTTCAGAACTGGAGTTTGACGGCGAAGCGTTTGCACGCAAGGGCGTAATTCTGGTTACAATCAATTACCGGCTGGGTGCGTTCGGATTTTTGTGCCATCCTGAACTGGCAAAGGAAGATCCCAATGGCCGGTGTGGAAATTACGGCATCTTTGACCAGATTGCGGCGCTTAAATGGGTTAAGGAAAATATTGCGGCATTTGGCGGTGACCCTGACAAGATCACCATTTTTGGACAGTCTGCCGGCGCGATGAGTGTTCAGACGCTGCTTTCGTCGCCGCTGTCCCGGGATATGATGGCGGGTGCAATTATGCAGTCGGCCGGTGGTTATCAGGCCGGAGTCCTGAAAGACCGGACAATGGAAGAAGCGATGGAACAGGGACATCTGTTCTCTAAGCTGACCGGTGCCAACACGCTGGAAAAAATGCGTGCACTGCCGCCTGAAAAGATCATGCAGGCGGTTACAGTGATGATGGCAGAAGGATTCCGCACTGGCAGCGGACTGCCATTTACAGCGGTTATTGACGGGTATCTGATGGAAAAGGGATACGATCAGGTTGTCGAGGATGGCGAATGCCCGGATATTCCGTATATGATCGGTTCCTGCGGCAATGACCTTGGACAGACGCCGGAAATGACCATGCGCGGCGGACACAGCCAGCTGTACTATGGCTGCATCAACTGGAGCCTGAAAAATGCTGAACTGGGCCGTACACCGGCATATGTATACTATTTTGACCGTAAATTGCTGGGTGACTATTCGGGCGCATTCCATTCGGCAGAACTGTGGTATGTTTTCAATACTCTTTCCCGCAGCTGGCGTCCCAAATCTCAGGCGGATTACCGTCTTGCCGAACAGATCAACAGCTACTGGGTCAACTTTATCAAGACTGGTAACCCCAATGGAGAAGATCTGCCTTACTGGAAACCGTGCAGCTGGGACAGCCACCATGTCCAGCTGCTCGATGTGGATAATGCCTGATGGACGGAGGAAAGGCCATGGATTTTATCGAACTGATGGCTGCCCGGTACAGTTGCCGGAGTTTTACCGATCAGCCGGTTTCGCGTGAAGATCTGAATGCCTGCGCGAAAGCCGCCTGTCTGGCACCTTCTGCACGCAATACACAGCCGTGGAAGATCATTCTGGTGGATGACCCGCAGACAGTTGCGCTGGTACGGGAGCAGACGTCGGATGAAGAACTGCATCTGAATATGTTTACCCGGAGTGCAACGGCATTTGCGGTATTTGTCAACGAAGGAATACCCTATACACCTGTCAACCGCGGCAAGATGAAAGGGGACAATTACACCAAAAGTGATATCGGCGGCGCAATTCTCAGTTTCTGTCTGGAAGCCCAGCAGAGGGAAATTGGCAACTGTATCATCGGCTCATTCTGCGCGGACGGTGTAAAAAAGGTACTGGGGATTCCCTCAGATAAAGGATTGGATTTGATTGTAGCGCTGGGTCATCCGGCTGACGGCACGATTCCAGCCAAGAACCGCCGTCCGATGGATGAAGTTGTATTTTATAACGAATATCCCGGTTAATTGCCGGACTTAAAAAGCGTCTTTTACGGCAGGAATTTCTGCTGTAAAAGACGCTTTGTCATATTTATCGTTTATTTGACGTTCGGGTTGCCCTGCTGCATCAGTTTTTCATCTGTCCAGGATTTGGAACAGATTCCGCACCAGTCTTCCCGTCCGGCAGCTTTTGCCTGAGCGAGTGTGCCGGAATTGGTGGCTGTACCCTTGAAGGAACGGCAGTGAGGGTCAATATGATATTTTGTGCCGGTTTTACCCCAGAAAACAACCTGCTTTTCTCCGGCAGGTGCAGTGGTAGTCTGTCCGGAGGAACTGCCGGAAGTGTTGTCATTGAGTACTCCATTGGATGAGAAGGTATATGTCTTGCCGTCGATGGTCTTTTTACCGGTGACCATTGCGCCGGAGCCGTCAAAATAGTACCAGTCTCCGTTCAATTCCAGCCAGCCGGTTTTCATTTTGCCGGAGGATTGGAGGTAGTACCAGGTATTACCGATCTGTTTCCATCCAGTCGCCATTTTACCGGAACTGTTCAGGTAATACCAGCACCCATCCAGACATTTCCAACCGGTTGCCATTTCACCGGAATCATTCAGATAATACCAGCATCCGTCGATGCTTTGCCAGCCGGTGCACATATGGCCATCTTCATTAAACCAGTACCATTTATTCACGTCACAGACCCACTCATTACATGCCTGACGTCCGTCTTCATGGTGATAGGACCAGGAAGACGTCCCATGGTGAGAATCGCCGTTATGGTGCCATCCTGCGGCAGATACCGGAGCTGCCATAAGAGAAAAGGCGGTCAGAGCGGCCACTGTAACCGACAGCAGTCTTTTTCGGATATTTTT
>DVLW01000237.1 GCA_018715285.1 Candidatus Faecivivens stercoripullorum
AAAGTTTTGTCAATCCCATCGGATAGGAACGAAGGTCGATGATATAGACTTCGTCGAAGTTATTGAGAAACATCGGTGCCAACGCATTGGAGAAGGAATCCTTGATAAGCAGCAGCTTACTTCCATCTTCCTTCTGTTCTTCTTTGGACAGGACGGTCAGTCCGCCATTGCCGTACAGAAACGCACCGTATTTATCCCGCTTTTCCAGCTGAGCGGCGTCATACCATCCATCCTTTTCCACACCGTCGACCGTTGCTTTTACTTCAAAGGGAAGATCATAGAAGGTCAGAGTGTCCGGTTTGGTATCCGCTTTTTTGCACTTGGAAAAGTAGCTTCCGTAGAAATCTTCTACTTCCCGCAGCGTCAGTTCCTCTTCGGCAACCGGTTCAAGGCCAAGCTGCTCACACAGCGCTGTATACGCCAGATAAGCGGTTGTTCCTCTCCAGTGGTGATCTGTATTGTAATAGAGCGATTCGCTCTCCTGAGCGGCCAGCAGGCCCGCTACGTCGAACCATTGTACACTGTCCTTCAGCGACTCTTCGATATCCGCGATGATTGGCAGCTGGTTAATCTGTCCGCTGCCAGCCGGCAGCTGGTCGGTGGAATAGGTGTATCCGCTGGGAATGACGCCGAAAGTGACATTATCGTGCTTTTCGGCAAACTGCTGCAAAAAGCTGATATTCTTGGTCAGCTGTTCCTGATTGTAGCTGGTCATTTTTCCAAACAGAGCGCCATTTTTGCCGTAGATAACGCCGTTGTTTTCGGTTTTGAGCAGTGCAGATTCGGTCATCGATTTGAGGGTAATCCATTCATCTCTGCCGACGAACTGGTCTGCAACCACTTTTTCATACTGGCTCTGGAAATCACCCTTAAACAGACGGGATATGGTAAACTGAGAGGTGGTTTTCAGTTCGCGGTTTTCCATCTCAGAAAAAGCACGCACAGGATTGACCAGGTCAGACAGGGTAACCACTGCCACAAACCCGAACAGCAACAGCGCGGTTGGATAGATTTTTCTTTTTTTCATATAGCTCTGCTCCTTTAGAAATTCCAGTAGATAAACGGGTTATAGGTAGAATCGACCAGATAGGCAGTCGAGATAATCAGAATTACCGCCAGCAGTACCGTCCGTACACCGGAAAGGATTTTGCTTCCGGGGAAACGGATAGCCAGCTTTTCGTGCACAGTCTTGACTACCGGCAGCGACATGACGATACCGATCAGCAGGCTGACTCCGTATCCACGCAGTGCATACAGCCAGTCCAGCGGATTGGACGCATTGACTACTCCTCCGATACCAAACATCTTTCCGAGATAGCCGCCCAGCCGTGAGAAGTCGGTGATCGCGAAGATAACCCACGAAATCATCAGAATGACCGGCATAATCAGGTGAGCGATCACCTTGTGCTGTTTATACCACTTAAGCAGCCACTTTTTCTCAATGACCAGCAGTACAAAGAACCACAGTCCCCATAATACAAAGTTCCAGCTTGCACCATGCCACAATCCGGTCAGACCCCAGACAATCAACAGGTTACGGGTACGCTTGCCTTCGCTGCACCGGCTGCCGCCGAGCGGAAAGTAGACATACTCTCTGAACCAGCTGGACAGTGTGATATGCCATCTTCTCCAGAAGTCGGTGACCGAACCGGCGATATACGGATAGTTAAAGTTCTGCGGGAATCGGAATCCCAGCATGTACCCGAGACCGATTGCCATCAGTGAATAACCCGAAAAGTCGAAATAAATCTGCAACGAGTAAGCGAGTGCTGCAATCCATGCCATCGGTGTGGAAATCTGATCCAGCGGCAGTAGCGCTGTCGAATCCCACAGGGAACCGACGTTATTCGCAATTAATACCTTGCATCCCAATCCCAGAATGAACAGTGTTGCACCCCGTTCAATCATCGGCAGGGTAATCCGGCGTTTTTTCAGTTCAGCCGCGACATCTGAATAGCGGACAATCGGTCCGGCAATCAGCTGCGGGAACAGGACGACATAGGCACCAAAGTTGATGATATTGTCTTCTGCCTGTACATCTCCGCGGTAGACGTCGATGGTATAGCTCATTGTCTGGAAGGTGTAGAAACTGATACCCAGAGGTAGTTTGACGTTGAAGTCTGGCATCGGTATCCGGGTGATCGCCTCGATATTTTCCAGAAAGAATCCGGTGTACTTGAAGGTGAACAGAATCCCTAAGTTTAAGACCATCGACAAAATCAAAAACAGTTTGCGCAGTTTGGGGTTATGTCCAAACCGTTTGATCCCCTGACCGCAGGTGTAGTCGATGAACATTGAAGCAAACATGATGGGAAGATACTTGACTTCTCCCCAGGAATAAAAGATCAGTGAAACAATCAGCAAGGTCAGGTTTTTAAACCGACGAGGTGTCACATAATAAAGTAGCAGAGCTGCCGGCAGAAACCGGAACAGAAATAGCAGGCTGCTGAAAACCATAAGGGCAATCTTCCTTTCTTAATTTTCCATAACGCCAAAAAAACGGCATACCCGAATCGGGCAGGTATGCCGTCCTGAATTTTATCCGATAGCGCTGTAGAAGGCATTTTCAGCCATCGAAACATCCGAGCTGAAATCAACTTCGGTTTCGCCATTTTCGGGAGAAATACCGACAATCAGCAGAGCTGCATAGTTGCCGCTGACAACAACCTTTGCCGCGTCCAGACGTTCGGTATTGTACATAACGCCGTACCAGCCAAAAGCATCTTTCTGCTCAGAAAGTGCCTGCTGGAGGGCTGCCTTGACATTTTCAATCTCTCCATCCTTTGCCTGAACAACCAGCAGCTCGTCGCAGTTGGTCATCATACCGGCAACGATGCCTGAATAGCTGACAACCTGATCGGTTGAAATATGGAATTTTTCCGAAAGAGTCACGTCATCAATGGCAAAGGGTGCACTGGGAATCGGACCATGACCATACTTGTTCTGGAAAGCAGCGTCAATAGCGGAATAAATGTCCTGAGCGCTGACGCCGGTAGCAGTTTCAGAGCTTTCACTGGAGGAACTTTCGCTGGAAGTTTCACTGGAAGCGGAAGATTCACTCGACTCAGCGGAAGAAGCAGGCGGCTGGCTGGATGTACTGGAAGAGGACTCTGCCGGTTTGGAAGAGGATTCGGGCTTGCTGGATTCAGCAGGTTTACTGGAAGAAGCAGAATTGCTGGAGGAAGCCGGTTTGCTGGAAGCAGAGGAGCTTTCAGAAGAATTGTCTTCCGAAAGTTCAGTGGTTTCAGAAGATTCAGCCTCGGAAGACTCTTCGGAAGAACTGCTTTCTTCGGAGCTGCTTTCGTCAGAAGAAGTGCTCTCCTCAGAAGAAGAACTCTCGTCGGAAGAGCTGTTTTCAGATGAAATTACGGAAGAATTCTCTGCCTGAGAAGATTCCTCGTTTCCTTTGCCGCATCCGGCGAGGAGAGAAGCAGTGAGGGCGAGTACAAGCAGGATAGAGAGAGATTTGCGCATGTGTTGAATTTCCTTTCATGTCAGATATTCTTTATTGTCTGTCTGTGACGGATTCTGCCGCAGACAGTATATCCCAGCCTGCATCCATGAACACAGGCTGGGGAACTTTTGGTGTTATTTGAGGGCGTCGTAGAAGGCTTCTTCAGCAAGTGAAACATCAGCGGTAAAATCGACGGCAGCGTCCGGATCTTCCGGGGAAATGCCGACAATCAGCAGTGCCGCATAGTCACCCTGAGTTACGACTTTGGCAGCATCCAGCCGCTCGGTATTGTTCATGACCGCATAAAAGCCAAAGGCATCTTTCTGATCCTGAAGTGCCTTTTCCAGCGCTTCGCGGACATTTTCCACTTCACCGGATTTTGCCTGAACGACCAGCAGTTCATCACAGTTGGTCATCATTCCGGCGATAGAACCTGCATAACTTTCCACCTCATCGGGTGAAAGATAGAATTTCTGTTCAAGAGCAGTATCGTCCACCTCAATGGGTGAATTGGGGATTGCCTCGACGCCATATTTTTCCATGAAAGCCGACTGAATAGCATCATAGACTTCCTGGGCAGTTTTGTCAGGAGTGGTATTTCCACAGCCGGTCAGCAATGCGATACTGACCATCAGGACTGTCGCCAGCAAAGGCAGGCGTGCAGATTTTTTCATAAACATTTCCCTTTCCCAAAAATGATATCAATTGAATCTGGCAGACATTGACGTACTGCCTCAAGTAATAGTCTGGAGCAAGGGAAAAAGTTGCATACATCTGGGAAAAAATTCCAGTTCAGACAAATTTGGGCATGTACACCAAAATCTTTGGATAAACCGGCCGGTCAGCTGACACCGTCCACCTTTTCCAGATAGTCTGTCCGTTCGTTCTGTATCTGCTGCATATAATCTGCCGTCAGAAGGTCAACGCAGGCACCATAACTTTTCATACCAAGATCTTGGTTGTAGCTGGAAAGGAAGGTTTCATATACCTTTTCCGCTGCCTTTGCTTCTTTGGTATGGTACTGGTCCCAGTAAAGGTTATTGGCGGTCAGGTCGGCCCGTACCTCTTCTGACAGGCTGCTGTAGACTTCTGTCCAGGCATCCCGGTCTGTTTCGTACAGGGCATTGCCCAGATAGATATACGCCAGCAGTGCGCCGGAATAGGCATAAATATCATTGCCGCTCGTCAGGCAGGCACGCACGGCAACGAAGTTTGCCTCCTGTTCAGCTGCAATTCCGCGCTGGTGTGCCAGTTCATGGGCAATTGTTGAAGGAATCAGTACTGCCGGTGCCTGATCGTTGATATTGGTTTCAGAGGTGAAGGGAAAATACACACCGGTGAAATTGATACGGCTCATCAGCCCGGAAGTGACCATCCGTTTCGGTGTACGGAACGGTGCATCCAGAAAAGGATACTGCTGGACAATGCCGGCATAGATGTGATCCGACTGGGCAAAAATGGTGTCGAGATCTTCATTGAATACTCCGTTTTCATCGCGTGAAACGCTGCCAGCGTATGTATTGGCAAGTTCTGCGTAGTATATTGTTGTCTCATAAAGCGCCTCATCCGACACCGGCAGCTGTTCCAGTCCGCTTTTGTCAGAAAAGCTGTCTCCATAATAATTGAGCCCCCATAGCCAGCAGTATCCGTCCCAGATCAGTATTCCAGCCGCTGCCAGCCCGGCAATCGTCCGCAGGATAACCATCATCCGGTTTTCTTTCCGGATGGCCAGTACCACGCATCGGATTATGACTGCAATGATGACAAGTACCGTCAGGAGTACCACAATTTCCATAACCGAGAAAGGGATCAGATCGCATAACGCACCCATCATCCTTTTATAAGGGGTGGTCAGGTGCTGGAGAATGAAATTAGTTGTCTGGCGGCTGATGCAGATAAGCAGATAGCCTAGATACAGCACGACGCCAATAAGCAGTGAAAGCAGCTGTCCTTTCAGACCGGAGAGCAGATCGAAAAGTTTGTCTTTTTTGGTAGGTGTCTGTTGCAAGCTGTTCATCCTTTCTTTATTTATATGTACAGTATACCGGATTTGGACAAAAAGTGCAATAAATTGCCGCAGACAACCCTCAATAGATTTATCTGAAGCCGAAATTTGCACTGACAAAAGAAGACTGCCAAAAAATTTTTATTTTTTTCTCTGTGGGGTATTGACAAAAGGAAAAAAGCGTGGTAAATTATATTTAGCACTCAGAGATGTTGAGTGCTAACACAAATAAAAACATAATTGCCTGTATAAAGGAAAGACGGTGATAAACTTGAAAGGCGATGTACGCAAGCTGCTGATTTTGAAAACGGTCGTCGAGCTGTACATTCAGTACGGTGAACCGGTCGGTTCCCGGATTATCGCCGATCGGTTTTTGCCCGGAGTTTCTTCCGCAACCATCCGAAATGATATGGCGGCGCTGGAACAGCTTGGATATTTGCAGCAGCCGCACACTTCGGCGGGACGTATCCCGACTAACCGCGGCTATCGGTTTTATATCAGCCAGCTGATGAAGCGGGAACCGATTTCGGAACAGGACCGGCAGCTGATCGATGAAGTTCTGGTCAAGGGTGACCTGAATCCCAAGGTACTGGTCAAAAATGCCACAGAGCTGCTGGCACGGCTGACCGATTGCGCGAGTGTCAGCGCGACCGGACGGATGAACGAGTCGATTATCATGAAGGTGGATGTCATACCGGTCGGACGGCGGCTGTACGCGCTGATGATGGTCACTTCCAGCGGAGCGGTGGAAAACCGTGTATGCCGGTTGGATATTGACCTGACAGCAGAACAGATTGCATTCTTTGTCCGGTTTATCCGGGAAAATATCACCGGTATGCGGATTGAACAGCTGAGTGATGAAAGAATCGTTGAACTGGGACTTGGAATTGGCAGCTACAGTATGGCATTGGCGCCGCTGCTGTATGGAGTGTATGACATCACCCGCAAGTTACAGCAGCAACAGATTACGATTGATAATGAAGCCAGTCTCTTGCGGCATGGAATTCTCAGAAGCGAGGATTTCACCCTGCTGCTGGATGAGAAGCAGCGGATTCTCAACCTCCTGCGTTCCGACCCGAATGGATTGACCATCCGGTTTGGAGGAACCGATGGGCTGGCAATGGAAAATGCAAGTCTTGTGATTTCGCCCTACCGGCAGGCGGGCGGCATACTTGGGTATTTTGGTGTGATTGGTCCCCGGAGAATGGATTACGGACGGGTCATTACCTATGTTGAGTATCTTTCGGATACCGTCAGCCGTCTGTTGACCGAAGGCCTGGAGGAAGATCGTTCCAAACCGGCCAAAGCACAGCGGCCGCGAGGTGAAATTATTATCCGGTTGTAGCCGGACGTTTGATTAACGATAAAAGAAAGGAAGGGTTCTGCATTGAACAGTAACGAAACACAGATCCCCCGTGAAGAAACCGCCTCTGCAGAGGCTCCTGAAATGGAAACTCCCGCTGAGGAGATTCCTGCTGTCGAAGGAGAGGCTGTCGGTCAGGAAACTGAAAATGTCCAGGCACAGCTGGAAGAGAAGGTTGCTTCTCTGGAAGATCAGCTGCTGCGCAAGATCGCTGAGTTTGACAACTATCGCAAACGGACGATTCGCGAAAAGGAAGAGATTGGCCTGACTGCAAAAATCAAATGCATTGCAGACCTGCTGCCTGTTCTGGATACGCTGGAGCGTGCGCTTGGCATCGGATGCAGCGATGAGGAATTTTTGCGGGGCGTACAGCTTACACATGACAATATGATCTCGATTCTCACCAAGATGGGTGTGGAAGAGATTAAAGCAGAGGGTGAGGTTTTTGACCCGAATCTGCATTATGCGGTCAGCCGGGTAGAAAATCCTGAGCTGGGCGAAAATGTGATTGCGGCGGTCATGCAAAAAGGCTATCAGCTGGACGGAAAAGTGATCCGTCACGCAATGGTCGCTGTCGCAAACACCTGATAAAAGATTCCGGCTGGAAAGCCGTTTACAATAACCTGAAATCATCATCATGCTATAAAAGTAAATTGGAGGAATTTATTATGGGAAAGATTATCGGTATTGACCTTGGTACTACCAACTCTTGTGTCGCTGTTATGGAAAACGGCGAACCTGTTGTTATTGCAAACCATGAAGGTATGAGAACGACTCCTTCTGTCGTTTCCTTCTCCAAAGACGGCGAAAGAATGGTCGGCGCTGTTGCAAAACGTCAGGCTGTCATGAACCCTGACCGCACCATCGCTTCCATTAAACGTCATATGGGCAGCGACTACAAGGTTTCCATTGACGGCAAGAGTTACACTCCCCAGGAAGTTTCCGCAATGATTCTGCAGAAACTGAAAGCAGACGCAGAAGCTTACCTCGGCGAGCCTGTTACCGAAGCAGTTATCACCTGCCCTGCATACTTCACCGACGCACAGCGTCAGGCAACCAAAGACGCTGGCCACATTGCAGGTCTGGATGTAAAACGTATCATCAACGAGCCTACCGCAGCTGCTCTTGCATACGGCGCTGACAAGGAAGGCGACCAGAAAGTCATGGTATACGACCTTGGCGGCGGTACCTTCGATGTATCCATCATCGAGATGGGTGAAGGCGTTCAGGAAGTTCTGGCAACTGCTGGTAACAACCACCTGGGCGGCGACGACTTCGACCAGAGAATTATCGACTGGCTGGTTCAGGGCTTCAAGACCTCTGACGGTGTTGACCTGACCGGTGATAAGATGGCTATGCAGCGTCTGAAAGATGCAGCTGAAAAGGCAAAGATCGACCTGTCTGGTGTTACCTCCACTCAGATCACCCTGCCGTTCATCTGCGTTGACAAGACCGGCACTCCCAAGAACCTGGATGTCACCCTGACCCGTGCTAAATTCAACGAACTGACCTCTGACCTGGTTGACGCAACCATGGGCCCGGTAAGACAGGCACTGTCTGACGCTGGCCTGACTGCAAGAGATCTGAACAAGATCCTGCTGGTCGGCGGTTCTACCAGAATCGTTGCTGTTCAGGAAGCTGTCAAGAACGCAACCGGTATGGAACCCTCCAAGAACCTGAACCCTGATGAATGTGTCGCAATCGGCGCTGCTATCCAGGGCGGTGTCCTGGGCGGCGAAGTCAAGGGCCTGCTGCTGCTGGACGTTACCCCTCTGTCTCTGGGTCTGGAAACCCTGGGCGGCGTATTCACCAGAATCATCGACCGTAACACCACCATCCCGACCAAGAAGAGCCAGATCTTCTCGACCGCTGCTGATGGTCAGACCTCGGTTGAAATCCATGTCCTGCAGGGCGAACGTGAATTTGCTAAAGACAACAAATCCATGGGTATGTTCCGTCTGGATGGTATCCCCGCAGCTCCCCGTGGCGTTCCTCAGATTGAGGTAACCTTCGATATCGACGCAAACGGTATCGTCCATGTATCTGCTAAGGATCTGGGCACCGGTAAGGAACAGCAGATCACCATCACTTCTTCCACCAACATGAGCAAGGAAGATATCGATAAAGCTGTCCGTGAAGCTGAGGCATTCGCAGCTGAGGATAAGAAGGCAAGAGAAGCTGTCGATATCCGCAACAATGCTGACCAGATGGTCTTCCAGACTGAAAAGACCCTCAAAGAGGTTGGCGATAAAGTCTCCGGCGCTGAAAAGAGCGAAGTTGAGTCTAAACTGAATGACCTTAAAGAAGCACTCAAGGGCAGCGACATTGAACTGATTAAGTCCAAACAGGAAGAGCTGCAGAAAGCATTCTACGCTCTGTCTGAGAAACTGTACCAGGCACAGGCTGCTGCTCAGGGCGGCGCACAGGGCGCAGGTCCTGACATGGGCAACATGGGCGGTAACATGGGCGGCAATGCTCAGAACTCTGACCCCAACGTTGTTGACGCAGACTTCCGTGAGGTCAATGATAACAACTAATCAATAACTACAGGCGGGTAAGTCCCGGCCGATGATACCGGGTGAGCGGCTGTATGCCGCTTGCCCTGTATTGCGGTTTTGGAGGAAACCCCGGACAGATTCCGCAGCCTTTGGCTGTGGCGGAGGAGGAGAAGCCATTGGCTGATAAACGTGATTATTATGAAGTCCTCGGCGTCCAGAAGGGATGCAGCGAGGATGAACTAAAAAAAGCCTATCGCAAGATGGCAAAAAAATACCACCCGGACCTCAACCCCGGCGATAAACAGGCCGAGGAAAAGTTTAAGGAGGTCAATGAGGCATACGAGATCCTTTCCGATCCGCAGAAGCGGCAGCGGTATGACCAGTTTGGTTTTGCGGGCGTCGATCCCAGTTATGGCGGCGGTGCTGGTGCTGGCGGCGGATTTGGAGGATTCGGTGGTTTCAGCGGTGATATGGGTGATATCGGGTCGATTTTTGAAGACTTTTTCGGCGGCGGCTTTGGCGGCGGCAGAAGAAGCTCCAATCCGAATGCACCTCGCCGTGGCAGCGATATCCATGTACAGGTTTCCATTTCGTTTATGGATGCCTGCAAGGGTGTAACCAAGAAAATCAGTGTCACCCGTACCGAACAGTGCAAGGAATGTAACGGCACCGGTGCTGAACACGGCACCGCGATGAAGACCTGTCCGACCTGCGGCGGCAGCGGTACAGTCAGAGTACAGCAGCGTACACCATTTGGTATGATTGCTTCCCAGCGTCCCTGTGACGCATGTGGCGGACGCGGTAAGATCATCGAAAAAACCTGCTCCAAGTGCGGCGGCAGGGGAACAACCAGTTCTGCATCTACCATTGAGGTGGATATCCCGGCAGGTATCGATGACGGACAGACCCTGTCCCTGCGCGGACGCGGCAATGCAGGACTTAACGGTGGACCGGCAGGCGATCTGCTGGTAACGGTAAGTGTTGCATCCCATCCTACGTTCCGCCGGGAAGGATACGACATCCGCTGCGAAATTCCGGTCAGCTTCTATCAGGCCGTCAATGGCGACGAGCTGACGGTTCCGACTATCGACGGCACAGTTGCCTACACATTGCCCGAGGGAACCCAGCCGGGTACTGTTTTCCGTCTGCGCGGAAAAGGTGTTCAGCGGCTCAATTCCCGTGGACGTGGTGACCAGTATGTCACCGTCGTTGTGGAAGTCCCCAAGGGTCTGACACGCGAACAGAAGGCAAAGCTGCGTGAGTTTGAGGAATCTCTGACTGAAAAGCAGAGCCCGAAGAAAAAATCGTTCGGCGATAAGCTGAAGGATATGTTCAAATAATATTGCTGTATATATTGCTTACTGGAGCTCGTAATGGGCTCCAGTTTTTTTGTTGTTTGTGAGATATATATAAATATTGCATGGAATTTTTGATATACGGGTCTTGAAAAATGACTAAAGTATGTATAATAGGGTATGCGCGTTTAACTGCCGGGTTCTGCTGAAAAGACAGGATATAACGCGAATATTTCGGGAATGAGGATCTGATGGAATATTTCCGGCTTAAGTTAAAGTAATGAGGGGTAAATGGATGTGAAAAACTATCTGAGCGACCTGAAAAAAGAATTTTCAGGTTACAACGCAGGCAAGTTTGCAAAAGACCTGATGGCTGGTGTGACCGTTGCCGCAGTTGCGCTGCCATTGGCACTTGCTTTTGGTGTCGGAAGTGGTGCGACAGCTGCTGCCGGATTGCTGACAGCGATTATCAGCGGATTTGCCATCAGCCTTTTGGGCGGTGCATTCTATCAGATTTCCGGTCCGACCGGAGCGATGGCGGCAATTCTGATGTCGATTGTCGCACAGTATGGGATGAGCGGTGTCTTTTTGGCTACGATTATGGCGGGTATTCTGCTTGTACTGGCTGGTATCTTCCATCTCGGAAAGGTAACTGCCTATATTCCGATGCCGGTTATTTCGGGCTTTACATCCGGTATCGCGGTGATTATTGCACTGGGACAGCTGGATAATTTCTTTGGCGTAACTTCTCAGGGAGACAGTGCGGTCGCAAAGGTCATCAGCTATTTTACGGTTGGTTTTCCGGTCAACTGGAGTGCCGTGGCGCTGGGCGCATTTGTCATTGTATTCATGCTGATCTATCCGAAAAAATGGAATGCGGTTGTTCCGTCCTCGCTGGTTGCAATTATCCTGACGACGATTGCAGCGGTTGTGCTCAAGCTGGACGTGGAAAGAGTCGGTGAGATTCCGTCTTCGTTGATTCTGGAAGAGCGGTTTTCTCTGGCAGGCTGGAACTTTGGCGATATCCAGTATCTGATCGCACCTGCAATCAGTATCGCAGCACTTGCCATGGTTGAAAGCCTTCTGTGTGGTGCAAGTGCCGCACGGATGACCGGTGTTCCGCTCAACAGTGACCGTGAGCTGGTTGCACAGGGTATCGGAAACATTCTGGCACCGCTTTTCGGTGGTATTCCGGCGACTGCGGCGATTGCACGTACCAGTGTTGCCATCAAGTCGGGTGCACAGACACGCCTTGCAGGTATGATTCATTCGGTTGTACTGCTGATCTCGATGCTGGTGCTTGGGTCGGTTATGGCTCAGATTCCGCTGTGTGCACTGGCTGGTGTTTTGATGGTAACTGCATGGCGGATGAACGAATGGCACACTATCCGGTACATCTTCTCCAAACGCTTTAAAGGTGCAATGATTAAGTTCCTTGCGACGATGATTGCAACCATTCTGTTCGATCTGACGGTTGCTATTCTGATTGGTGTGGTAATTGCGCTGGTACTGCTGGTCGTGCGGCTCTCCCGGCTGGAAATCAACTTTGACGAGGTTGACCCGTCCCGTCTTCAGAACCCGGATGCGCTGCCGGCTGTCTATAAGCAGGCAGAGGTCGTTTATATTACCGGTGCGATTCTGTTTGCCAATACCGAGCAGATTCTGGAAATGGCAGGACGTTTGAATGGAAAATCCGCGGTGCTGTTTTCGATGCGCGGCACGTCGTATATGGATATCTCGGGCGCACAGGCTTTCTTTGAGCTGATGCAGACGTTGAATCAGCAGGAAATTCCGGTATATATCTGCGGCGTTTCCGATACGGTCAAAAATATGATGAACCGGAGCGGAATTGTCCAGCTGATTGGCGAAGACCATTTCTACTGGAGCGTCGAAAAGGCACTGATGAGTGAAAACTAATCAGTTTGCGATATAGTAAAAGAGGGGTACGAATGAATCGTATCCCTCTTTTTTGATGCGTGATGTTTATTCAGCTGAGTTTTTGGTATAGTATTTTGCCTGCGCCGTCCAGAGCTGATAATACAGTCCGTCAGTATCTGCGACCAGCTGCTGGTGGTTTCCGAACTGGACAATTGTACCGCCATCAAATACCGCGATTTCATCACAGAACTTGCAGGAGGAAAGCCGGTGAGAAATGTAAACAGCGGTTTTGTCGGTGATAATCTCATTGAACTTGCTGTAGATTTCCGCTTCGGCGATCGGGTCAAGCGCTGCGGTCGGTTCGTCCAGAATAATAAAGGGCGCATCTTTGTACAGCGCACGGGCAATCGCGATTTTCTGCGCTTCACCGCCGGAAACTTCAACGCCTTCTTTGGAAAAATCTTTATACAGGCAGGTTTCCAGTCCGCCCGGCATCCTTGCCAGCCGGTCACCGAATCCGGCCATTTCGAGACATTCTTTTGCACGCTGCGGGTCATAATTCTTTGCAGCCGCGACATTTTGTCCCAGTGGCAGCGAAAGCAGCTGAAAATCCTGAAAGACAACCGAGAAAATTTTGAGATAGTCGTCATATCGGTATTTTCGGATATTAATGCCATTCAGCAGGATTTCGCCTTCGGTCGGGTCATAAAGCCTGCAAAGCAGCTTGATAAAAGTCGTTTTGCCGGAACCGTTTTTTCCGACAACTGCAAGCCGGCTGCCGATTTTGAATTTCAGCGAAAGATTGTGCAGCGAATCGGTTTTTGCACCGGGATAGCGGAAAGAGACATTGCGGAATTCCACTTCGTATTTCCGGTCAGAGCGTTTTTCGGTTGTCAGGCTGCCCTGATACATCGGGTCAGGCAGGTCGAGAAATTCAAAGCAGGCTTTTAAAAAGACGGCGTTCTGTTTCATCGTACCCATTGCGCAGAATAGATTTGTGACACCTTTTGACAGTGCGGTAATGGAGCCGACATACTGGGTAACCGAACCGACTCCGAATGCACCTGCCCACGCTTTCAGACAGACATACAGATAGGCAAATCCGGTAAAGGAAGTGGAAATTATGCCGGAAAGTGCACTGTACAATCCGCCGGGACCGGCAATATAACGGGCGATTTTATCAAAACTGGGGTCCAGTTGCAGATAGTCATGGCAGATATCCTGCTGGTTATAAATTCTTGTATCCAAAGCACGGTCGCGTTTGGGCATAATATAGGAGAAGAAGGTAAATACCCGGTTTTCCCATCGAATTTCGTCTGAACAGGCAAGGTAATAATCATCCACCTTGTTGGCAAAATGCGGAGCGGTCAGTGTAATCACCAGCAGAATAGCCGCAAGCCCCAAATAAATGAGTGGGCTGTTCAAAAAGGCAAAAGGAGACTGCTCCGGAACTTTTTGGACAAACAGACCGGCGGTCAGGATAATTGCACTGATGATGCTGACCGTAGAGCTGACCAGCTGACGGAAGATGTGCCGCAGGTTACTGAATCCCCAGCCGCCCCAGTTGTCATTCTGGCGAATCTGGGAGTACATGTCATGGGTTTTCTGCTCATCCAGAACACAGAAATCCATTTGCAGCATTTTATCGGTATACAGTTTATTGAGGTTGGACCAGAAAGACGCTTCCCGGCATTGCTTCCAGCGCTGGACGACCGCTTTCAGCAGCGCCAGTACAGCCGTGACCAGTACGGTAATCCATACCCACCGCCATACCGTCTCCGGATTGCGTCTGCCTGCCAGTTCATTCAGAATCTGTGCGGAAAGGTAAATCCCGACATAGGGAATCACCGCCGATAGGACTTCATTACAGAAAATCGATTCAAACTGTCCCGGGCATTTTTTGCGCAGTATTTTGAAAGCCCTGATGTGCAGGCTGGCCAGTTCTTTAAAGGGTATCTTTTTATCCTTCATCAGACTCACCTTCCTTTTCGTTATAATATTTGCTCTGGATGGCATAAAGCTCCGCATATTTCCCGTTTAG
The DNA here is from genome assembly GCA_018715285.1 of Candidatus Faecivivens stercoripullorum. Lineage (GTDB taxonomy): Bacteria > Bacillota > Clostridia > Oscillospirales > Ruminococcaceae > Faecivivens > Faecivivens stercoripullorum. Next base: position 14,535 of record DVLW01000237.1, read on the forward strand.
CGCCATCAGGCTGTCGTGAGTGCCTTCTTCCGCAATCTGTCCGCTTGCCATCAGGATAATTCTGTCACAGAATCGGGTGGAGGCCAGCCGGTGGGAGATATAGACCGATGTACAGCCGGATGTCATATCGCTGTACTTGAGATAAAGGTCATTTTCCGCGATTGGGTCAAGTGCGGCGGTCGGTTCATCCAGTATCATGATGGGTGCGCCTTTATACAGGGCGCGCGCCAGCATCAGCCGCTGCATTTCGCCGCCGGAAAGCTCGATGCCATCCTCAAAGACCTCTTTCCCAATATGGGTTTGCAGTCCATCGGGAAGACGGTCGAGCTTTTGGGAAAGACCCGCCTTGCGGATACATTCTTCTGCTCTGGATAACTGGGCCTCGTTGTTTTCAAAGACCTGGGTGACATTTTCTGCGAGTGTCGTTTCCAGAACCGAAAACTGCTGGAAAACGGCGGTGAATAGCTGATAGTAATCCTTTCGGTTATATTTGCGGATATCCACACCATTGAGCAGAACTTCGCCTTCGGTCGGGTCGTAAAATCCGCAGAGGAGTTTGACAAGTGTCGTCTTGCCTGCACCGTTTAAACCGACGACTGCCAGCTTTTCGCCCGGATGGATGGTCAGGTTGACGTAGTGCAGGGTATCGGTCTGTGCGCCGGGATAACGGAAACGGACGTTGTGCAGCCGTAACTCATAAGTAAGACCGGGTTTAGCTTCAAGCGGTTCGCCATCCTCAAAACGGAACGGCTCCGGTAAATCCAGACATTCCCGGATGGTGGAAAGTTCCATACACTGGAGATGCAGGGTAGACATTTCCGACAGGATACCCGTTACCCATGTGGTGAACCCACCGACGGCTGAAAAGTACAGCAAAAATTCGGATGCAGGCAGTCCCTGTTCCAGTGTACGGCTGATCAGATAGAGGTAGGCAATCCCATTCCGTGCAAACGACAGCAGTACATCCACAATATCTGCCCGGATGTAGACCATTTCCCGTCTGGCAACAAATCCTTCAAAAAGACTGCGAGCACTTTCGTAAACGTCCTGCATCCACGGAAACATTCCGAAAATACGGACATCTTTTCCAAGATCCCGTTGCGAGGATTTTAACCAGATATAGTTCATTTTCTGTAAATAGGAA
>DVLW01000238.1 GCA_018715285.1 Candidatus Faecivivens stercoripullorum
CACTGACATAACATCCATCCTGCCGGACAATTGCATCTTCCAGCCGGGAAACCTCTTCCGGAATATAGCTCTCATACGACTCAATCTGAGACTGGATATGTGCCTGTGCTTCTTCCAGCGCTTCTTTAGCGTCATCCGTAGTTTCCATCTTGAAAATTGCCACTTCTTCCGCAGTTGCACCGCTGCCCTTATACAGTACCGCATCGGTATAACCATCAATGGAATACAGCATCGAAATCATATCGTCATCAATCTCGGAAAGGCTGTCATCAAACGATACCTCACCGACAATCTGAGACGCCAGTGCGCTGATATCCACATCCTTGGGCTGCTCGTTACAGGAAGTGAGCAGCATTGCCGCCATCATGGCAGCCAACATTACTTTTTTCATTGTGTCCCCTCGTTTCCCTATGAAGAGAAATCCCCTGCTGTATGGGTTTTCAGGTATTCCAGCCAGCGCACGCAGGCATCCTTGTTCAGATGTACGCCGTCGGTTGAATCCTCCGCTGCCAGAACACCGTCTTCTCCTGCAAGCCCGGAAGCCGTATCCAGATAATATACTCCCTTATCCTTTGCAAGCTGCCAGATCATCTGATTAAAGGAATTGACATGTTCATTGTTAAGCCACTCAGACTGGGCTGACTTTTCCGCAGTCAGCGGAATCAGCGATTCCAAGTAGATCACCGCGTCAGGATTGGCTTTTTGAATGATATCGATCAAACCGCCATACTTGGATACAAACACCGACCAGGTTCCCCAGCCCAGCTCATTCATCCCGAAAAGCAGGTAAAACCGCTTAAACCCGGCGGCTGTTTTTTCAAGCGCACTGGCAAGCGTCAGTTTTTCTCCCGACAGATCGACAAAAGCCTTACTGTAGGCTGTATCTACCGTCAGTCCGACACTGGTATAAGCCTGTACATCGGTCAAACCACTGTACAGCACAAATCCCTGCATCCTCGAATCTCCGACGAATACCGCATCTGAAAAATAGCTGTTGTCTACCGGAGCACTTTCCGGCAAAACATCACTTTCCGGCGACCAGAGCACAAAATCATTTCCGCCTGTGTCCTGTTGTTCAGACTGAGCAGATTCTTCAGCCGTCACAGACTCTGTACTGTCTGACTGCGAAGCACTTTCTTCCGGTGGAGTTTCACTTTGCTGCTGCGCATCACCGGAAACAAGCTCATCAGACTCGTCCGAAACGGCGGATGATTCCGACTGCTGATCGGATTGTGATACCTCTGACGGGATAGACGTCTCTTCTGGTTGTGAGGACAATGAAGAACTTTCAGCCGAAGAATCCTCTGCATAGTCAGATACTTCCACCAGAGTCCGGCTGGCTTCTTCTTCATCCCCCGGTACATGGGCTGTTCCCGGCTTTCCGGCACAGCTGCCGGTCAGCAGAGCAACCATCATCGAAATCATTATCACGCTGGAAAAGCCCCATTTTTTCCCCATAAAACCCACCTTTCCGCACAGGGTTTTCCTCCGAATCGAAACCTGTCTCATTTCCCGCAAGACAAATCTCTATCCTCTATTATATCTATACTGAAACAAAAAAACAAGTAGCCGGACACCCTGTTCAAAAATTTTTAATTCTGTTCAAATCCTGTCGGAAATTGTTCTTTCAAAACCTTATTTTCCGCCGGTTTTGACAAAAATGCAAATGTCTACTTGACCGACAACTGCGTATGTGGTATGCTTACCTTATCACCAAAATAATCTGCTGCCGTCTTTATCCGACAGCTTCATCAGGAAAGGATGAATTTACAGATGAATAATAAAAATGCAATTCGTCTGCGTCTGCACAGTCTGTCTGTCTTCCGCCAGCTGCTTGACGACCCGGTCGTTCAAAAACTGGATGCACTGCTCGCCGCATCCGACGAAAACGAAATAATCGATGCCTGCGGTGCATTTGCCGCAGCACTTTATCCGCACGGTATTTCACTGACCGACTATCTGCTGACACTTGCATTGGAAGATGAAAATGTCTACATGCTCAGACGGGCCGAAGACAAAGAAATTGATCCTTTGCTGGAAAAAGCAACGCGTGCTGATCTGATGACATTGCAGCAGGCTGCCGCGTTGTCGTGCGAAGATCTCTGCGGTAATACCGATGCTTTTCTTCCCGAATGGAAGAGTGATGAAAGGGATTTCGCAGAAATTTATTTTGCCCGTCTGGAACAGATTCATGCATTTGGTTACGGTGTTTTTGCCAAGTATACCACCTTCATGATTCAGTCGGGAGCACTTGTTCCCGTCCGTCATCCCGATGCAATCACACTGGAAGAACTGGGCGGCTATCAGCGGGAGCGTCAGATGGTTATCGACAATACTCTGGCACTGCTGGAAGGCCGTCCTGCAGCCAATACGCTGCTCTACGGCGATGCCGGAACCGGCAAGTCGTCTACTGTCAAAGCAGTGGCAAATGCCTTTGCTTCCCGTGGCCTGCGGCTGATTGAAATCAAGAAAAACCAGCTGCATGAGATTCCCCATCTGGTCGACCAGCTGAGCAAAAACCCGCTCAAATTTATCCTCTTTATCGATGACCTTTCCTTCAGCCGGGATGATGACAACTTTGCCGCCCTTAAGGCGATCCTTGAAGGAAGCGTTTCGGCACGTGCTGCCAATCTGGCAGTCTATGCAACCAGCAACCGCCGTCATCTGGTAAAGGAAGATTTTTCCGACCGTCAGGGCACCGACCTGCATGTCTCCGATACCATTCAGGAACTGACCTCTCTATCCGACCGGTTTGGCCTGACCATCACCTTCCAGAAACCCGGAAAACAGGTCTACCTCGAGATTGTGCATGATCTGGCGCTGCAAAATGGTATTACCATGCCGACAGAAGAACTGGATAAGCAGGCTGAGGCCTTTGCTATCGGCCGCGGCGGCAGAAGTCCGCGTGCAGCCAAGCAGTTTGTGGACTTCCTCTGCTCACGGGAAACCATGTAATTTCATATCAAATAAAAGAGAAGCCATCCTATTCCAGACTGCTGTCAGAACAGGATGGCTTTCCTCTGGTACGGGCTTTTTATCTGCAAAGACTGCATACAAAAAGAAAACAGCCCAGCTTTCGCTTGACTGTTTTCGGTAAACTGAAAAGAGTGTACATCCTGCGATGTACACTCTTTTTTTACAGATCAGGCAGATTTGCGGGCTTTTTTCGCCTTGTGCTCCAGCCAGCCGACCCAGGTCGGGCAGGCGATGCACAGTGTCGAATAGGTACCGGAAATCAGACCGACAATCAGCGGCAGTGTAAAGGTGACGATTGAATCAACACCATTGGCCAGCGCCATAATCAGCACGACGACCATAGAAAAAATGGTCGTAGCAGAGGTATGCAGCGAACGGCTGAGCGACTGGTTGGTCGAAAGGTTGACCATTTCAGCCGGAGTCAGCTTGTTGCCGTAAAGCTGTTCGTTTTCACGAACACGGTCATAGATAATAATGGTATCGTTGACCGAGTAGCCCAGAATAACCAGCATGATGGACATAAAGTTATCATCCAGCGGCATACGGAAGATCGCAAAGGTTGCGTAAACCATGCACAGGTCGTGCAGCAGTGCAACCAGCGCACAGACACCAGCCGACATACCGCCGATCTTTCTAAATCGAAGACCAACGTAGATAACCATGACCACCGATGCAAATCCAACCGCTACAATACACTTGAGCAAGAAGTCAAAGCCCATCGTAGGTGAAACAGAACTGACGGTGACAACCTCTATTTTATTATCCGGATAAGCCTCGTCAATTGCATTGTTCATCGCAGTCTGCTCTTCAACATCCAGCGCGATGGCTTCCGAGAAGTTAACGGTAAAGTTATTTTCACCGGTCAAAAGGTCCTGCGAACCGGACACCGAAACTTCTTTCCCGGTCACGTCTTCAACCGTCTTTTCAAAATCGTCTTCATCGATCACACCGGTATACGAATAAGTTGCAATCGTACC
>DVLW01000239.1 GCA_018715285.1 Candidatus Faecivivens stercoripullorum
CTCCGAAACCCAACCAGTACCAGTCGCTGCATACCTCGGTTCTCGACCATGGCGTTCCGTTTGAGGTGCAGATTCGTACATGGGATATGCACTATACTGCTGAGTACGGTATCGCCGCTCACTGGAAATACAAAGCTGGTATCTCCAAGGGTGACGTTAAGAGCGATAAGCAGCTGGAATGGATTCGTAAAATCATCGAGTCCCAGCAGGAGGCCGAAGGCGAAGACCTGATGCGGAATATCCGTACCGACCTTTCGTCTGAGGATGTATTCGTATTTACGCCCAAAGGTGACGTTAAAAACCTGCCTGCCGGTTCGACTATCATTGACTTTGCCTATGCGATTCATACGGCGGTCGGCAATCGGATGACCGGTGCAAAGGTTGACGGACGTATTGTTCCGCTGAGCTATGAACTGAAAACGGGTGAAATCGTCGAGGTTCTGACCGCGAAAAACGGCACAGGCCCCAAGCGTGGATGGCTGGAAATCGCAAAAACCAGCGAAGCCAGAAACAAAATCCGCGGCTGGTTCAAACGGGAACGCAGAGAAGAAAATATTGCATCCGGTAAGGCGATTGTCGAACAGGAATTTAAACGCAACCAGATTCGTTTTGACACGGATGAAGAATATCTGGCGTTCATGGATGAGCTGGTCAGACGGCAGCATAAAGAGTCGCTGGATGATTTTTACGCGGCGATTGGATACGGCGGTCTGGTGCTCTCTCACCTGATGCCGCGTATCAAGGATGCTTACGCCAAACAGGCAAGTAATTTCGCTGAGCGGGAAATGGAGAAGCTCAAAAAGGCTCCTGTTATCACCAAAAACGGCGCTCCGGTTATTGTCGAGGGTATCGGCAACAACTGTCCTGTTAAGATGGCGAAATGCTGTAACCCGCTGCCGGGCGATGATATTATCGGGTTTATCACCCGTGGGTACGGTGTTTCGGTACACAAGCGTGATTGCGCAAACGCGCAGGCTTCCCTCAAGGACGTTGCCCAGAAAGAACGCTGGATTCGTGTCGACTGGGCACCGGAAGCTCAGATCGATTTCAGAGCAAGTTTGCAGATTATCGCGACTAACCGTGACGGACTGGCGGCAGATGTTGCCCTTGCAATTGCTAATATGCGGGTACCGCTGCATGAAATCAGCGCAAGAGGTCTGAAAAACGGCAATGCTGAAGTTATGCTCACTATTTCCACGCAGGGTAAGGAACATCTTCTTACTATCTGCCAGAAACTCGGTAAAATTCGCGGCGTCATCTCTGTCGAACGCACCGGGCGGTGAGGTGGCGTGTCGCCACGGACTTGTTCGCGACGGTCGCTCCTGCTTCGCAATCCGCTCGGCCGTAAAAGAAACAACCTGAGCGAACGCGCCGGGTAGATGGTGCGATATTTGGGCTGCTTTCGTGGGAGCACAATTGGCACCCACTGCCCATCTGTTCACGCGAGCGCAGAGCGGCGCAGTGCCTGCGCTCCCTGTTTGCCGGGATTCGTTCACGCCTCTGGTGCTCAGCACTCGACGGCTTCGACCACGCTCGAACGTAAAGAGGTTGCGCACCCACTGCCCATCTGTTCACGCGAGCGCAGAGCGAGTGCCAAAGTTACGCACTCAGTGGGGTCGGTAATGATAAAAAGTTTAGGTCAAGCCTTTTCAAAGGCTTGCGGGTCCAGGGCGGCGCCCTGGGAACCTACCGACAAGCACTATCTATCCGGTTATCTTTTCGCCGTCTTTAGATCAGGAGAGCTCGAGAACCCTATCAAGGGGGTCTCGATAGGGTGAAAGGGGCTCGATGCCCCTTTCACCCTACTTGAGCGAGCTGCAAACTGCCGGTTACGCTGTCACTGGAACTACGTGGGCCGGCACGGCGCTGACGTCATTCGCTCTCTGTCCCTCGTCGACTGTCCGGTGGACAGTCGTGCGACGGACGCGGTGTCCGCGCTGACCAGTTCGCGATGGTCGCTCCTGCTTCGCAATCCGCTCGACCGTGATAGTAACAGCCTAAGCAAACGCGCCGGGTGGCGTGTCGCCACAGAGTTGATGCCGACTTTAATCTCCCTATATTTTGACAGTTTCCATGGAAAATGTCCGGTTCCGTTAGGAACCATGCTCAGCAGTTATAAGCTTCGGCCACCATCCTATGAGAAAAATGGTGCAGTGCTCGTTCACACTCCATTAACAGACTCGTCTGTACATAATCACTATACAATAATACACAAATCCATTCAACAGGAGAAGAAACAGTATGAAACTGGTTATTCAGCGGGTATCCCGCGCTAAAGTTACTTCCGGGCCTGAAACGCTCGGCGAAATCGGACAGGGTTTGATGATTCTCTGCGGCGTTATGGAAGGCGATACCATCGAGGATGCGCACTGGCTCGCAGATAAAACCGTCAAGCTCCGTATCTTCACCGACCCGGATGATAAACTCAACCTTTCGCTTCAGGACATCGGCGGCGGTGCTCTGGTTGTCAGCAATTTTACCCTTGCAGGCTCCTGCCGCAGAGGTAACCGTCCGTCCTTTATCCGCGCTGCTAAACATCCGCTCTCCGAAGACCTCTACGAAGCATATGTAAGCCGTCTGCGTGAAAATGGTATTACAACCGCTACCGGCCGTTTCGGCGCTCCGATGGAGATTGACATGCTGGCGGATGGCCCTATTACAATCCTGATGGACTCGGAAGAACGCGCTCTGCCCAGACATAAGGCTGAAGAATAACCGGAGGTTGCAGAATATGAAAATCATTACGATGCCGGTCGGAATGCTGGCGGCAAACTGCTATCTGCTCTGTTCGGATAATAAAAACTGCGCGATTATCGACCCGGGCGCTGAGCCGGAACGTATCGCTAAAAAAATAACCGATGAAGGGCTTACCCCGAAAATGATTCTGCTGACCCATGCCCATTTTGACCATATCGGCGGCGCTGCTGCACTTCAGGCAAAATACGGTATCCCGGTATGGCTGCATAAATCCGACTGGGAAATGGCGCTTGACCCAAATAAAAACCTCTCGCCAATGCTCGGCGGCGGACAGTTTGTACTGCACCCGGACAGAGCACTTGAGGGCGGCGGTCAGCTCAAAATGGATGAAATTACAATCGGTGTGATCGAAACGCCCGGGCATACTCCCGGAGGTGTTTCACTGCTGGCTGGCGGCGTAGTCTTTTCTGGAGATACGATGTTCGACGGCGGATATGGAAGAACCGATTTCTGGGGCGGCGACTGGAACGCGCTGTCCGATTCACTGCAAAAACTGCTCCGGCTGCCGGGTGAAACCAAGGTTTATCCCGGTCACGGCTCTGATACAACAATCGCCGCTCAGCGGTAAATCTGATTTTCGGGTAGATGGGAAGGAATTTGCATGGCAGATAAGATGCAGACTGCCCTGGTGTTTGAGGGCAATAATTTTAAATACGAAATGGAAAATGTCACCAAACTCTTTTTCCCGCTGCGGCATTTCGCCTTCCGTTATGACGGCGTGGTCCCGGAAGATAACTATATCTTCTTTTCGATGCGGGAAATGGAGGATGGCAGTGTCAAGCTGATGGTGCAGATCTCGCTGCCGGCTGAAAAGGAAACCCCTGAAATTCGTTCCAGCCGGGAAAGCTGTCTGCAAGGCGGTTTGATCGAAAATAAATATGAATCTGAACTGGCAAGACTTTTGTATGCCCAGCTGAATGAGGCAACCGGTATCAGACCGGCATGGGGTATCCTGACTGGTGTTCGTCCGGTCAAGCTGGTGCAGAAAAGGCTGGATACCGGAATGACCGATGAAGAAATCAAGGGCGAAATGAAAGCACAGGATCTGGTCAGTGACGGCAAACTCTCGCTTGCACTCAAAATCGCTCATGTACAGGCGCGTCTGCTCCAAAACCGCACCAATCGGGATTACAGCCTGTATCTGTCTATCCCGTACTGTCCGAGCCGGTGCAGCTATTGCAGCTTTGTTTCACAGGCGATTACCGGTAAAAAAGCACAGGAGCTTTTGCCGCGTTACCTGATGGCGCTGATTAAGGAACTGCGGGTGACAGCAGAGGTCGCAAAAGAACAGGGAATGCGGCTCAGAAGCATCTACCTCGGCGGCGGTACACCGACCGTTCTGTCGGCATCCCAGCTGCGTCAGCTGACCGGTGCAGTCAAGGATTATTTCCTGTCCGGTTCGGATAACCGCGGTGACGGAAGAATCGAATACACCATTGAAGCCGGCCGGCCGGATACCATCACGCCGGAAAAACTGGAGGTTATCAAAAACTCCGGTGCAACCCGTATCTCGATTAACCCGCAGACTTTTTCGGACGCGGTTTTGCAGAAAATCGGACGCAAACATTCGGCTCAGGACGTCATCGACTGTTATCATATGGCGCGTCAGATGGGTTTTGACGATATCAACATGGATTTGATTGCCGGTCTGCCGGGTGATGATTATGAAGGGTTCTGCCGCAGTCTGGACACTGCCGCTTCACTTCGCCCGGAAAATATTACCGTCCATTCGCTGACCGTCAAACGCTCGTCCGCACTCTATGACGGCATTGAAGAAATGGAAGATTATCGCCCGGTACAGCGGATGATGGATTACGCTGAAAGCAAACTGATCGGCGATGGATACGACCCGTATTACCTCTACCGGCAGAAAAATACCGTCGGAAACCTTGAGAATGTCGGGTACGCGCTGCCGGGATACTGGGGCGAGTATAACGTGTACATCATGGAGGAAATTCAGAATATCTTCGCCTGTGGTGCAGGCGCGGTGTCCAAGGTGCTGAGACCCGGAGGACTGGACCGGATTTATAATTTTAAGTATCCGTATGAATATCTTGACCGGTTTGCGGATATTCTGGAAAGGAAGCAGCAGCTTTCCCAGCTGCTTTCAGAGGCTGGAAAGGAGTGGGATCATGGTATCGGACGTTAAGAAAAAGCTCGATGCGTCGCTTATCAGCAAAATGGCATGCAAGTCTCCTCAGGAACTGATTCGCCTGTCGGAAAAACGTTACCGCGAACAGATATCCGACGTTGCAGACCGCTTCGCCAGCCAGTTTCCAAAACAGAAGATTATCCTGCTGTCCGGGCCTTCCAGCGCCGGTAAAACAACGACTTCTCATAACCTTGATACCGAACTGGAAAAAAGGGGAATCCATACCTTTCCGCTGTCGCTGGATGACTTCTTCTTCGACCGCGACCGGGCGCCGCTGATGGCGGACGGAAAACCTGACCTCGAAACGCCGGAACTGATCGATACCGAAACGCTGGAAAACTGCCTCAAGGTGCTCTTTAAAGAGGGAAAGGCAGATTTCCCGATTTTCGATTTCAAGCTCGGCAAGCGCAGTGACCAGGTATGGACACATGAACATGATGAAAATACCGCGATTATCATCGAAGGTCTTCATGCCCTTAATCCGCTGATTTCAGATCGTCCGGTTTTTGCCGACGCGCTGAAACTGTATATCTCGATCAAAACCGAGTACTACCTCGGGGATGAACGGCTGATCTCTACCCGTGAAATGCGCTTTATCCGCCGGATTATCCGGGATAATAATTTCCGCGGTTGTGCGCCCCAGGATACCATCGCAATGTGGGAAAACGTCGTCCGCGGTGAAGAACGCCATATCCGGCCATTCCGCACCAATGCCGATGTGTGGATTGACTCGCTGCATCTGTATGAGCCGTCTCTCTACCGGCCATTCGCGGAAAAACTGCTGCCGGAATGTCTGGATATCCCTGAATGCGCCGATATCGCAAAAGAACTCCTGGATAAACTCTCGCACTTTGAACCAATGTCGCCGGTCGGTATCCCGTCCGATTCGCTGATGCGTGAATTTATCAAGGGAATTTGAATTTAAGATGATGGGCAGATAAAAATCGACGGTCTGTAAGGATTTTCTTAAATTTTTTCAATTCGCTTGCAAGGCTGTGCCGGATGGTTTATAATAACAATAAAGGCATTCCCTGTAGTTGGGAATAGCGTGCGCGCTATGCCGGAAAGGAAGGATCAACATGGGATTTATTGATGAACTGTTGTCTTCTGCGAAAATCGTGGTCGACAAGGCTGGCAAACAGACCGATAAGGTCCTCGAAATCTCTAAGCTGAAATATCAGAGCATCCAGCTCCAGAATGAGCTGGCACACCTTTATGAACAGCTCGGCGTGGCTGTCTATGCAAAAATGGTTCAGGAGGCCGATAACGGTGACCTGATCGCTTCCCTTGGCGATGAAATCACCGAGGTTCGCGCCGCTCTCGAAGTCGTTGAGGAAAAAATCAGCGAACAGAAAAACCTCCGTACCTGCCCTAACTGCGGCGCTAAACTCCCGCGTGAGGCTGCATTCTGCTCCAGCTGCGGTACTAAACTGGAAACCGCTCCGGATATGGATGAGCCTAACTGCTGCTGCGGTGAAGATGCGTCCTGCTGCGATGCGGATGAGGCTTGCTGCTGCGAGGATGAACCCTGCTGCGAAAAGCCTGAGGCAGATGAGGCTGAGGAAAAGAAGGATTGCTGCTGCAGCTGTGAGCCTGAATCTGAAAAGAAGGCTGAATCTGAGCCTGAAAAAGACGCTGAATAATCGCAAAGTAAAAATCCTGTTTCCCGTCAGGGAACATGTTTCCTGACGGGAAATGTATTCCCTTTTGGAAACAAAGCGGCCTCTGGTCCGCACCGATTGCCCTTTCTTTGGCGGTTCGTCGCCCGTCGCTGGCACGACTCCGGGAGAGGGCATTTTTGGGCGCAGTCAAATGCGCTAATCCTCAGCGGAAATGTAACTTTCTGCCTATTAAGGGAGTGAACCATTTGCAACAAACCCGCAACAGGGAGACAGAAAACCGCTCAGTCTCCAAGGGAGGACAGAACCTGCTGCGTGGCGCGTCGGTGCTGGGTGCATCGATGATTATCGTCAAGCTCTTCGGCGCGCTGTTTAAAATCCCGCTGGGAAATATCCTGGATGGGGACGGCATGGGATACTTTTCGACTTCCTATTCCATATTCACGATGATCTATTCCTTCTCGACCGCCGGACTTCCTGCCGCTATCGCAAAGATGGTCGCTGAACAGTCGGTCCGCGGCAGAGCGAAGGATATCAGGCGGCTGCGGCAGCTGTCGGTCAGGTTGTTCCTGATCCTCGGGCTGGTAGGTACCGCGCTGATTTTGCTGCTGAGCAAGGTATATGTCAATATCGCCAATAACCCCGGTGCATGGTACTGTGTACTCGCAATTGCACCGGCGGTCTTTTTCGGGTGCATGACCAGTGCGTACCGCGGCTATTATGAGGGCCTGCGGAATATGAGCCCGACGGCAGTTTCTCAGGTGGTGGAGGTCGTTGTCAAGCTGGTATTCGGCCTTGCGCTGTCGTATGGGACGGTCGTATGGGGGAATGCACAGTTTGAGTCGACCGGTAAGGTCTTCGGTACCGTATGCAAAACCGCCGTTGAGGCAAATGCCGCTATCCAGCCGGTCGCGTCGGCTGCCGCAATTTTCGGTGTCACCATCTCGACAATGGCTGGTACACTGTATCTGATGTTCAAATTCAGACGCACCGGCGACGGAATGAGCAGTGAAGCACTGCGGTATTCTCCGAGAGCAATGCGCGGCAGAGTGCTGATGGTGCGACTGGTGACGATTGCAGTGCCGATTTCGCTGTCTTCGATCGTCATGAACGTCGCACAGGCGGTCGATACCGTTACCATCATCAACTGCCTTCAGTTCGCGTTCGACCATTTTCCGGAAAAAATGAACGCGATCTACAAGGATATTCTTTCGCAGACAACACTGGGCGGAGAATCGGCTGCAAACTTTATCTACGGCTCCTATGCCGGATACGCGCTGTCGATCTTTAACCTTGTCCCGGCTTTTTGTAATATCTTCGGCAAATCCGCGCTTCCCAACGTCACCGCCTGCTGGTCGGCTGGCGACAGGGAAGGCACCAGAGTCAATATCGAGTCGGTTATCCGGATGACCAGCCTGATCGCGATTCCGGCAAGTTTTGGCATCTTCTTTATGTCTGAACCGATTCTGAGCCTTCTGTACCCGACGAAGACCGCTGAGGTGGCGGTTGCCTCCGGCGTACTGTCATGGCAGGGTATCTCGCTGATCTTCCTCGGACTGACGGTGCCGCTGTTTGCGGTCATGCAGGGACTTGGATACGCGGGTAAGCCGCCGAAATATATGCTGGTTGGCGTATTGGTAAAATTCGTGGTCAACCTCGTGACCATCTGCATTCCGTCTATCAATATCACGGGTGCGGCACTGGGAACCGGTGCTTGCTATCTGATTATTCTGGTGCTGTCGATGCGCGGCCTGAGACAGGTGACCGGATTGCCGATCAGTTTCTGGAAACTGACGGGTAAACAGCTGATCGCCGGGTTCGGGTGCGGATTGTCGGCATGGGGATGCTATAAGCTGCTCAGCGGTATATCCGGCTCCCATCTGATGACCCTTATATCGGTCGGTTTTGCCGGATGTGTCTATGTCGTTTTGCTGCTGGTTTTGCGCGCTCTGTCAAGAGATGATATCGAAATGCTCCCCAAAGGAGAAAAATTTGCAAAACTACTTGCAAAATGGAAACTTATCGGTTAAAATAGTACCGTGTGCTGTGAATGCGCCGGTTGTGGGTTTTTCAGAGGTTTGACGGATTTTATGGAGGTACCGAAATGACGGATTTTCCAAAAAAAGATGTGTATACCCTTTCGGATCTGCACCGGCTGACCCGGCTGCTCCGCGCTCCCGACGGCTGTCCGTGGGATCGGGTGCAGACCCATTCCAGTATCCGCCGCGATTTCCTGGAGGAAGCCTATGAGGCGGTCGAGGCAATCGACCGCGATGACCCTGAGATGCTCAGCGAAGAACTCGGGGACGTCCTGTTCCAGGTGGTCTTCCACGCCGTGATCGAGGAGGAAAGGGAGAGATGCTCCCTTGACGATATCATCACCGGTATCACCCGTAAGATGCTGACACGTCATCCCCATGTCTTTGGTGATGTCACGGTGAGCGGTGAGGGTGAGGTCCTGACCAACTGGGAACAGATCAAGAATGATTCCAAGGGAGTCCATTCGGCCAGCGAAACACTGCGCCTTGTCCCTGAAACCTTCCCTGCGCTGATGAAGGCGGACAAGCTGATTAAACGCGCAGATAAGGCAGGCGCTGCTGCCGGTCAGAAACTGGCTGCGGGACTGGATGAGGCATGCAGAAATTTTCAGGCAGCACAGGATTGCGATGCGTCTCAGGCGCTGGGCAGTCTGCTGCTGGCGGTTGTGGCCGCTGCCCGTGAAAAGGGCGTTGATGCGGAAATGAGCCTGCTGGAAGCCTGCAAGGGGCTTGTGGAAAGGTTCGAGTCCGCGGAGAAGTTGTCTGAACAGAAGGGCCTTCCAATGGAAGAAACTTTCTGATCGGAAAATTGTGCGCCTGGCTGCACAAAACTTTGAAATCCGGTGGGTAAACGGGCAGGATGCTGTAAGCTCCGCTCAAAAAGTGAAAGGACCCGGATCAAATAGAATTTGGAGGAAATTACCATGACAAAAACCGAACTGATCAACGAAGTTGCAAATAAAACCGAACTGACCAAAAAGGACTGCGAAAAGGCTGTCAACGCAGTTATCGAGAGCATCACTGACGCTCTGATCCTCGGCGACAAGGTTCAGCTGGTTGGCTTTGGCACCTTTGAGGTTCGCGATCGCGCTGCAAGAGAAGGCAAAAACCCCGCTACCGGTGAGCCGATCTCTATCCCTGCTACCCGCGTTCCTGCTTTCAAGGCCGGTAAGGCTCTGAAAGACGCTATCGCTAAATAATTTCGGCACTTTTTCAGTGTCGTTTGATGGTTGCGCGGTTTTGGCGTGTGTACGCCGGCGTGATCTGATGCGTGGCATATTGAGGTTACCCAGAGCTGTCCTGCTTGTGTTTGCGGGACGGCTCTTTTGTTTGCCGCGTTCGATGCGGCGGAAAGGATGGTCTTCGTAATGAGACTGGATAAGTTTTTGAAGGTCAGCCGGATTATCAAACGGCGGACAGTTGCAAATGAGGCCTGCGACGCGGGAAGAATCCTTGTCGGTGATAAACCGGCTCGCGCTTCCTATGAGGTAAAGGTCGGCGACGTGCTGGAAATCGGTATCGGAAGACCGATGAAGGTCCGCGTTCTGGCAGTCAATGAGTACGCAACGAAGGAAAATGCTTCTGAAATGTACGAGATTCTGCCGGAATAAGTGGTTGAGTGTGTACATGGATAGAGTACTGGGCGATGGCAGGAAACTGCTGTCGCCTTTTGTGCTGTTGGGGTATATGAAAGTGTCTGTGTGGTGGTCATGCCTGAGTACCAATGGTGTGAACGAATACCGGCGAACTGGGAGCAGCGGCTTCGTGCGCCGTGAACTGTCCACCGGACAGTCCCCGGGTGTAACCGAGCGAAAACCTGTCAGCGCCGTGCCGGCCCACGTAGTTCCAGTGACAGCGTAATCGGTAGTACTACCCTCGCAATGTTGGGAAAGCCCTGCATCGAGCAGAGCTTTCCCAACCGAGACCCCCTTGATAGGTTTCTCGGGCTCTCCTGATCTAAGGACGGCGAAAATATGACCGTTAGATGGTGCGTGTCGGTAGCTCCCAGGGCTCTGCCCTGGACCCGCAAGCCTTTGAAAAGGCTTGACCTAAACTTTTATATCATTACCGTACCCACATTGTGCGTAACTTTGGGCCGCCGCTCTGCGCGTCGGTCGAACAGATGGGGAGTTTGTGCGCAAAGACTATTACTTCAACAATTTAGCGGATCGTAGCAATCCGCAGGTTGCAAGCAGGAGCAACCAACACGAACAAGGCAGCTGAAGCATTCCGCATATATGCGGGTGGTGCCGCATATCCTGCTGAGAGGGATATCACCCGAATTTTGGAAAGGATGTGGGCGGATGGATCAGCAAATCGCTCGTGACCGTCAGCCGCAGCTGGATGGAAAACCCCACCGGCTGATGCTCGATGGCCGTAAACGGCTGGATATTTCCGGTGTCAAACAGGTCGAATGCTTCGATGAGACTTTCGCTGTCCTCGATACAACGATGGGCCGGATGGAAATCAGGGGAGAAGGTCTCGCAATTCTTGACCTATCATCCGGCGGCGGTGAACTGTCAATGACGGGTATGGTCTCGGCTATCTTCTATCAGGAGTCCCAGCCGCGCTCCTTTTTCGGGAAGGGGCGTAAAAAATGATCGCCGGTGAAGCTATGCTCTTCCTGACTTCCTGTCTGTTGGGAGCGGCTCTGGGCGTCGTGTACGACTTCTTCCGCGCGTTGAGGCTGCTGGTCCCGACAGGTGCCGCGCTTGCGTTTGTCGAGGATGGCGTGTTTTTCGCATGTGCAGGCGCGGCTGAGTTCGTTTTCTTCCTCAACCATACATATGGCCAGCTGAGAGTTTTTCTGCTGGTCGGTCAGGGGTTGGGGTTTCTGGTGTATTATCTGACGGCTGGTCGGGCCGTGTATTGCGTTATGCTCCGGCTGTCGAAGATCATCAGAGCGATTATCCGACGGATATTTGCTGCTGTCGTTTGGATTGTAAATAAAATAGTTCGGATTCGCAGTAAGAAAATTGTATAAATAGCTGAAAATCCCAAAAATGTTTCATCGGCTGCAAAATCCACTTGAAAGTTGCAAAAGCCGTGTGTATAATAGAATTAACTATTACTGATAGTGGGGGATTGCTGTTTTGATGAAGGACAAAAAAAATCGGGTAAACAGATTATTCGGAATAGCTGTTG
>DVLW01000240.1 GCA_018715285.1 Candidatus Faecivivens stercoripullorum
ATTACTTCATCCGGTTTGCTGGTGACCCGTGCGAGAATCGAACTCGCGTTACAGCCGTGAAAGGGCCGTGTCTTAACCTCTTGACCAACGGGCCATATGATCGCGGTAAGAATGCTACCGCACAGTATATAAAAGGCAATCATCAGGCTTTCTGTCATGAAAAACCGTCCGATACCTGTCAGGCAAAAGAAAAAACCGGATGAATCACTTCATTCGGTTTTGTTGGTGACCCGTGCGAGAATCGAACTCGCGTTACAGCCGTGAAAGGGCCGTGTCTTAACCTCTTGACCAACGGGCCATATGGTAGCGGTAACTGGATTCGAACCGGTGACACTTCGGGTATGAACCGAATGCTCTAGCCAACTGAGCTATACCGCCATTTCTGTTTCCGCCGCCTCAGTGTTTTCTGAAGTCCCGCGGAACGGTTATTATAATACCACATGAAAAAGCCTTTGTCAACACTTTTTTGAAAAAAATTTGAGAAAATATTTTTTTCTTTTTTCTCCCCTGTTTTACAGCAAAAATGGTGGCCGGAGAAACGCTCCGACCACCATATGATTACCCGGATTTTTCTAATTATACATTATCCTGCTCAGAAAAACAGACCGGAATCGGGAACCAGTTCTTTTCCAGTGCAGGCTGCCGGCCGCAGAGTCCCATCTGGCCGGTAGGTGCGAACAGGAAGTTCATCATCTGGAGATGCGGCAGAGAAATATCTGCTGGAACCTCTTTTCCGACCTCTTCCACTGTAACCTTACCGTTCAGAACACGGACGCGCACTTTCTCACGACCGATAACTTCAAAGACATATTCTCCATCCATCACCGGCTGACGGTCAGCTTTTACCTGAAGATAAGCCTTTACAACCTTTGCGTAATTCATGACATTGATACCGTATCCGCCGCAAATCCGGCAATGCTCCGCAATCAGCGTCATGCAGCGAATCAGTGCCGTCTGGAACGGCATCAGCACAACTTCAACGCTTCCTGCTCCCTGTG
This sequence comes from Candidatus Faecivivens stercoripullorum, assembly GCA_018715285.1. GTDB lineage: Bacteria > Bacillota > Clostridia > Oscillospirales > Ruminococcaceae > Faecivivens > Faecivivens stercoripullorum. The sequence continues at coordinate 999 of DVLW01000240.1, forward strand.
CAACAGCTGCTCCCAGAAGGGCAACAACGCCCGGCAGGAAGCCCATTCCGTCTTCTCCGCTCAATTCCTCATTCAATACCATTTCATTTACGGTATAGTTTCCATAAGCGTTGCCAATCGTCATGTATCCTGCAAAATTTCCATCCCGGAGCAGTACACGCACTTCACTGCGCCAGCTCTGGGCGATTTCCAGAAAATTCTGGCGTACGGCAAATACCGGCTGACGTTCATACAGTGCCTGACAGTCAGCAACGTACTTTTCACTATCCTTCACATTCAGAACCGTATAGCCGTCTTCGCTGACCGGCGAACAGATACCTTCCACACCGTAACGGCGCAGCTGCTCATATACCGAAGCGCTCAGGTCAAATTCATAATGAGTTGCACATTTATCAAAACCATAATGCTGATACCGCTGCTTCCGTCCGGAAAGGACCATATAATCCGCGCCTTCTTCTCTGGCGTCATCAATAGCCTTGTGCATAGCCATCTTCATATAGCCCTTACCACGGTCATACGGATGCACCGAAACAGTACCAATACCACGTACCAGCAGGCTTTCATCGCCGACTTTCAGCGGAATTTTAAAGCATCCAACCATTGAACGAATCCGTTCACCACGTTCACCAGGTTCTGTCACCATAACGTGATCTGCGGCAAGTTCCGGATGATTGCGATAGAGCTTGGGAAGCAATGCACGAAAGTCGATACCGAAAACATAGTTTCCAAAATCGATCAAATCCGCATAATCTGCCTCCTGTGCACGACGCAGACAGTATTTGTTTTCCATGTTGAAACATCCTTTCATTTACAGGCTGATATAAGCACGATTTTATTTTATAATCTTTGAAAGTGCAATAAATTCATCCAGTGAAAGTTCTTCCGCACGTGCAGTCGGCTTCTGACCGATCTGTTCAAGCGCTGCCGCGATATCCGCCTTTGGCATTCCCAGCGAAGAAGACAGGGTATTCTGCAATGTCTTGCGGCGCTGAGAAAAAGCACCCTTTACAACCCGGAACAGCTGCCGTTCCTGTTCTTCCGGCAAAAGCAATTCTTTCCGAATATCCAGCCGGATAACGCAGGAATCCACATTCGGTGCCGGCATAAAGCTGCCGCGTCCAACCGGAAATAAAACCTGTGGTTCACTGTAATACCGTACCGCAGCAGTTACTGCACCACAGTCACGGGAAGGCATCGGCGCACACAGACGGGCAGCAGCCTCCTTTTGCACCATAACCGTTACCGATTTGATCGGAAGCCGCTGTTCCAGAAGTGCCATAATGACCGGAGAGGTGATGTAATAAGGCAGATTGGCGCAGACCACCACATCCATTCCTGCAAACTCCTCTTCAATCAGCTTTTTCATATCCACCTTGAGAACATCCTGATTGATAACCTTAATGTTATCATGTTCTTTCAGCGTATATTCCAGCACTGGCAGCAGCCGGCTGTCCAGCTCAATTGCCACTACCTTATCAGCCCGCAGCGCCAGTTCATGCGTCAGAATACCAAAACCGGTTCCGATTTCTATTGCTCCGACCCCTTTACCTGCACCACCCATTTCGGCAATACGAGGACAAACAGTCGGATTAATCAGGAAATTCTGTCCAAGAGATTTGGAAAAGGAAAAGCCAAACCGCTCGCACAGTTCCCGAATAACTGAAATATTGCTTAAATTTTCCACTTCCTGCTCCTTTTGTCATAATGAAATGTCCTGTCTGTCATCAGGACGACTGATCTTCAAAATATGCTGAAGCCACATCTTCCAGACTGCCTTCATTGGGACGCAGCAGACGGGTCATACTCTGTAAGCTGGCATGACCCGATATCAGATTCCAGCCGGGATTATCTTCCACGTTTTTACCATCCAGCGGTCCGTCACAGGTCCCTGCAAGCATCGTCATGGTAATACCCGACTGGGAAAGGGCCTGATCTGTTTCCGTTCCACCGCAGCCTTCCGGCACAAAAAATGCATCTGCCTCATGAAAGAGCGTCTGCCGCATCTTTTCTCCCATCGTCAGAGCATCCTTGCCGACCGTACTGTAATACAGCAAAAGATTATCCTCTGTGATATTCCGTTTACTTTCCGGAGTAAGTCCCAGCAGATGCATCAGGGATGAAAGTTTCCCGACCGGTTTTGACGGCCCGAGCCAGGTCTGTGCATCCAGACAGAGGTCATAACCCTGACTGGCAATCTCCACGCAATCAGACTCATCCAGCTGGCGAATCTGATTCCAGCTCAGTCGGGAAGTCGCAATCTCCTTTTCGACACTGCCGGAATACAGTTCCGCCTCTGCCCCTATTATACCGACACATCCCTTAGGAGAAGCAGCACCGGTAGTTGAACCATTCCGGGCACTTTCCCGAAGCTGCGGCCATACAACAGTATAAAAGCTCTCATATCCGCCTGTAAAGGTCAGCATAACAGCTTTTTCAGGAAGCGCAGACAATCCCTGTACCGCCTTTTTCAGTTCAGACGGCAGTACAAATCCCGCTCCATTTTCCATCAGCCATGCCAGATCTTCTTTAAAGGCAGACAGGGTAATTGCGCTGTCCTCTCCGGCAGACAGTGCAGCCGCAACATCTTCCTGGGTAGGAAGCACCTGGTGGTAATCGATAATCAGGACGCTTCCTGCCTGAGCCGCACCCAGCGTCTGAATCGCATCTTCCCGTCCGCCTCTTGCATATCGTTCCGCCAGCAGACAGCAAATCAGCGTCAGTGCTGTTCCGGTCAGTATTGTCAGAATCTTCTGCGCCCGCCGGTTTAAACGGGTAATATGAAAAGTTTCTCTGCCGCCGGAATCATTCAATCCACCGCCGGACAAAAAATCCTTTCTCCTCTGGCGCCAGTCTTTCCATCCGTTCATCCGCCCGCCCCTTTCTTTCCCGGCTCTCGCCGGTCAAATCGAGACATCATATGCAGGTAAACGGGAAAATATGGCGGATTCGATTTGAACCGCAATGGGCTATCACAGAAAAACGGGCGAATTTCTCCGCCCGTTTGTTGTTTTTTAACCAGATGACGGATTACTCGCCAGATTCTTCCTGGTCTTCTTCTGTCATCTGTACATCACTGTCTTCCAAAACCTGTGCTTCATCCATCGATTCAGTGGTTTCCTCATCCAGTTCATCTTCCGCCTTTTCAGACTCATCCAGATGTTCAACCGCTGCAAATGCAACGACACTGTCGTTATCTGCCAGGCGCATAACACGTACACCAGTTGCATAACGGCTCATGATATTGACATCAGCCGCGGCAATACGAATGATGATACCGTCGTTTGAAATCAGAATAAGGTCCTGGTCATCCCGAACCACCTTGATTCCACAGACATAACCCTTGGTATCGTTGACCTTATAGTTGATCTTGCCCATGCCGTTACGTCCCTGAACCGGGTAATCAGAAACCGGCGTCCGTCTGCCCTGACCCTTGTCGGTAACGGTCAGGATGCAGGCATCTTCACGTGCTGCGACCATGCCGACAACACTGTCGCCGGGTTTAAGGCTGATCGCCTTGACACCCATTGCCGTACGGGACATCGGACGAACATCATTTTCAGAGAAACGAATTGCCATACCATTACGGGTTGCAATAACCAGCTCATCTTTTCCATCGGTCAGTCTGACCCAGGCCAGCTCGTCGCCTTCATTCAGGCCAAGCGCAATCAGGCCGGATTTACGGATATTTTTATAAGCATCCAGACGAGTACGCTTAATCAAGCCGTTTTTGGTAACCATAACGAGGTAATGTTCTTCGTCAAAATCACCGACCCGCATCATCGAAGTGACCTTTTCTTCTGGTGCCAATGCCAGAAGGTTAACCATATTGGTTCCGCGTGCGGTACGGTTGCCTTCAGGGATTTCGTAGCACTTAAGGCTGAACACCCGTCCCTGATTGGTAAAGAACAGCATCTGGTCATGGCTGGAGGTGACAAACATCTCTTCGACAAAGTCCTCATCCCGCTGCTTCATGCCGGAAATACCACGGCCGCCACGTTTCTGAATACGATAAGCAGAGCTTGCCTGACGTTTGACATAGCCAAAATGGGTCAGAGTAATGACGCAGTCTTCTTCCGGAATCAGGTCTTCAATATCCACGTCTCCTTCAACCGCACGGATTTCGGTACGGCGGTCGTCACGGAACTTATCGCGGATTTCGCCCAGTTCTTTTTTGAATACTTCCATGATCTTGCTGTAATCGCTGAGCAGTTCCTGATATTCCTTGATCTGACTCTCCAGCTCGCTCAGTTCCTCTTCAATCTTGAGAATTTCCAGACCTGCCAGCTGACCAATACGGTAAGCGACAATCGCGCTTGCCTGCGGATCATCAAACCCGAATTTTTCCATAATTGCGGCTTTTGCTTCCGGAATACCGCCCTTGCAGGCACGGATCGTCGCAATAATCTCATCGACAATATCAATTGCCCGTTTCAGGCCTTCCAGAATATGTGCACGGTCAGCTGCTTTTTTCAGATCATACTGGGTACGGCGTGTAATGACTTCACCCTGAAAATCGATGTATTTTTGCAGCATCTCCTTGAGGGTCAGCACTCTGGGCTGTCCGTCAACCAGCGCAATCATAATGACACCGACTGTCTCCTGAAGCAGGGAGTAATGATACAGCTGATTCAAAACCAGCTGAGGAGTTGCATCCCGTTTCAGTTCAAAGACAATCCGCATACCGTCACGGTCGGATTCATCACGGATATAGGAAATTCCCTCAATCCGCTTGTTCTTGACCAGATCGGCAATTCCCTGGATAATACGGGATTTATTGACCATATAGGGAATTTCGGTAACGACAATCGACTGACGTCCTTTGGAGTCTTCCTCAATATCCGCCTTTGCACGCAGCGTCAGTTTTCCGCGTCCGGTCGCATAGGCACTGCGGATTCCGCTTCTGCCCATGATGATACCACCGGTCGGGAAGTCAGGCCCCTTGATATAGTTCATCAGTTCATCCAGACCAATGTCAGGATTATCGATTACCGCGTCAATCGCATCGCATACCTCTCCAAGGTTATGCGGCGGAATATTGGTTGCCATACCGACCGCAATACCGGAAGAACCGTTGACCAGCAGATTGGGGTAACGGGAAGGCAGAACCTTGGGTTCCTTGCGGGTATCATCAAAGTTGGAATCAAAATCAATGGTATCCTTGCCGATATCGGTGACCATGTACTGAGCCATTTTGCTCATACGCGCTTCGGTATAACGGTAAGCAGCAGGCGGGTCGCCGTCGATGGAACCGAAGTTTCCGTGACCGTCTACCAGTTTGTAGCGCATCGAGAAGTTCTGCGCCAGACGTACCAGTGCGTCATATACCGATGCGTCACCATGCGGATGATACCGGCCCAGTACGCTACCGACGGTCGTCGCACACTTACGAAACGGCTTGTCAGAAGTCAGGCCATCTTCATGCATCGTATAGATAATCCGTCGGTGAACCGGCTTGAGGCCGTCCCGAACATCCGGAAGGGCACGCGAAACGATAACCGACATCGAATAGTCGATAAACGACTTGCGCATCTCCCGGTTGATATCGGCAACCTTTACGATGGTACCTTCCTGATTAAGAAAATCATTGTCCATTTATTTTACCATTCCTTTCCGGTTCCCGCCCCGCGCAGGCGGCAAAACCAGTGGGACACATTCAGTTCCCGGGCTGTATCAGCCAATAAACATAAAGCGCGGCAACTTATTTTTCCTGTACGACATACCGGTCGCCCAGCCCCTGCTGCATACGGCGGCGAATTTCGTCCATATCTTCCGGACGGATACAGCGTTTTGGGATAATAAAGACCTTTTCCCGGCTGACGCAGACGGTAAAGCAAACCGGCAGTTCAATGACCGACACGGTTGGCGTGGAAAAGCGGACGAGGTATTTTCCACTGTCTTCCAGAATCAGAAAACCTACTTCGGAAATTTCCAGCCGGTAGGTCATATGATCCATTTCCACCGCCTTGACGGTATTGTTGATATGGCGCACCGGCATATACCAGATCATCAGGATAACCAGCAGGCACAAACCTCCCAGCACCATACCGATGGTATAATCCGGCTTTTTGATGACTGCCTGAAAATAAAGTACCGTCAGTACTGCCAAAACCGCAGTATAAATCAGATTTTTGCGGAAAGAAACCTTTCGCTGAAAGGCACGCATTCCCGGAACGATTTCCTCTTTTTTCATATCGTATTCAACCAGAATACCGGAAAGTTCCTCTTCTTCTTCCTCGGTAAGCCGGTTGGAATTAATCCAGGGATCGGATACACTGTAGCTGTCAGCCGTCAGTCCCTGATCGGTGACAAGTTTGGTCTGTCCGGAGAGATCTTCGTGAATCTCATCACGGGTTCTTGTTTCTTTGAGCGGTTCGTTTGGAGTATTGTTGTTCAAAAGTGCACTTCCTTTAACGAAATTGAACATTATTAGTTTCGAATTGTCTTTCACTGAAAGACAATTCGAAATCTTTCATCAGACGTCCAGATTGCGTACATTACGCGCGTTTCTTTCGATAAATTCACGACGCGGTTCAACCTTATCGCCCATCAGCATGGTAATCGTTTCATCTGCCTGAGCAGCGTCACTGAGTTCCACCTTGACAATCGTCCGGTTGTTGGGGTCCATCGTCGTTTCCCACAGCTGAATCGGGTCCATCTCACCAAGACCTTTGTACCGCTGGATATCGACTTTATATTTGCCGTCTTCCGACATCTCTTTCAGATGCTGGTCCCGCTCCTCATCCGAAAAGGCATAACTGAGTTTTTTGCCTCTCGTCAGACGGTAAAGCGGCGGCTGAGCAAAATAAATGTGCCCTTCTTCAATCAGCGGACGCATAAACCGGAAAAAGAAGGTTAAAAGAAGCATACGGATATGAGAACCATCGACGTCGGCATCGGCCATGATGATAACCTTGCCGTAACGCAGTTTGGACAGATCCAGATCATCACCAATTCCGCATCCGAGTGCGGTTACAACCGGCATCAGCTTTTCATTGCCGTAAACACGCTCCAGTCTTGCCTTTTCAACGTTAAGCATCTTGCCCCAAAGCGGCAGAATTGCCTGAAAACGACGGTCTCTGCCTTCCTTTGCCGAACCACCTGCCGAGTCACCCTCGACGATGTAAATTTCGGTAACAGTATTATCCTTCGAAGTACAGTCAGCCAGTTTTCCGGGAAGTCCGCCCGATTCCAGAACCGATTTGCGGCGGGTCAGTTCCCTTGCTCTCTTTGCAGCCTCGCGTGCACGCTGAGCAGAAAGCGCTTTATCAAAAATAGCTTTAGCTGTAGCAGGATTTTCCTCAAAGTAGGTGGACAATCCTTCGTATACCAGTTTGGTCACCAGACCGCGCACCTCGGTATTACCCAGTTTTGTCTTCGTCTGGCCTTCAAACTCACATTCCGGCAGTTTGACACTGACAATTGCGGTCAAACCTTCGCGGACGTCATCACCTGTCAGATTCTGATCGCCGTCTTTAATCAGCTTTTTCGCTTTTCCGTAGTCATTGAAAACACGGGTCAGAGCTGTTTTAAAGCCTTCTTCATGGGTGCCGCCGTCCATGGTATGGACATTGTTGGCAAACGACTTGATAACTTCATAGTAAGAATCGTTATACTGCATCGCCACTTCAGCAATCATATCATCTTCCTTGCGGATCAGATGGATAGGCGGTTCATGCAGTGCCGTCTTGGACTTGTTGAGGTGGGTGACAAAAGAGGAGATACCACCCTCATATTTCATGTCATCCTGACGGATATGTTCCTTATCATCCGGCCCGGATGCCTCCCGCAGATCGGTCAGCACAATCCGCACACCCGCATTCAGAAATGCCTGTTCCCGCAAATCGGTCAGCAAGGTTTCATAATCATACGTGGTGTCGGGGAAAATAGCCGGGTCCGGCTGGAATACGACACAGGTACCTGTCGGTTCACCTTCTGCAAGATCACCGATAATTTTCAGCGGCTCATCATATTTACCGCCATTATGGAAATGCTGATAATAGATATGACCGTTGTTGCGAATGGTCAGATCCAGCGAGCTGGACAGCGCATTGACAACCGACGCGCCGACGCCGTGCAAACCGCCCGACACCTTATATCCGCCGCCGCCAAATTTACCGCCTGCATGCAGGATGGTATAAACAACCGTTGCCGCCGAAATTCCTTCCTTGGGGTGCATACCGGTCGGAATACCACGGCCGTCATCGGTGACACGAATTGCGTTGCCCGGCAGAATATCTACCGTAATCTTGTCGCAAAATCCTGCAAGTGCCTCATCAATCGCGTTGTCGACAATCTCTTTTACCAGATGATGCAGACCCGCAAGACTGGTCGAGCCGATATACATGCCCGGACGTTTACGGACCGCTTCCAGTCCTTCCAGCACCTGTATCTGCGTTTCATCATAATGATTTTCTGTTTTATTGATCTGTTCTTCTGACATATTTCCTCCATACCGGTCTGTACCAACCGGAGCAGACCGCCTGTAATTCCTGCCCTGATTTCCGGGCGCCGACATGTTGATTATCCGACACACTTACCTCCCGATGGGACTAAGTGTATGGGATAACAAACGGGGTTATCCCCCATCCAGCAGGCCGCCGTTTTCGGAACGCCGACGCAGTGTCGACGCCGCAAGCTGAGAAAGATAGACAATTTCTCTTGCCGCGGATACTTTTCCAATCCTGTACCCCTTTCGCACAGGAGGCACCGATACGACAAAGGATTTCGGAATATCATCCGCAACGGTAATGACCGCGCCTTTTTGCTGACGAATCCGCAAAAATTCACGGGTAGATTTGGATATGGATGTATTATCCAGATCAAAAATTCCGATCAGATTCTGCTCGGAAACAATCGTTTCACTGCCAATGTGCAGATACATTCCGTAAACCTCCCATCGTTTTGCCCGCCGTATTGCCGGCATACTGATTGTTCAGACGCTTTCCACCGCTGTTTTATCTTTGGGTGTAACCTGCCCGCCGGAGACTTCAAAAATTTTTCCATCTGCCAGCTGGCTTGCCCACGCAGTATCACAACAGGTAATAAACACCTGAAATCCCTGAATCCTGTTGAGCAGATAATCCTGTCTTCCAGGGTCCAGTTCACTCATGACATCATCCAACAGAATCACCGGGTTCTCACCGGTAATCCCCTTCAAAAGCATCGCTTCCCCAATTTTCAGGGCAATTGCACAGCTGCGCTGCTGTCCCTGCGAACCGTACGCACGCGCCGAAATTCCATTCACCAGAATTTCCAGATCATCCCGCTGAACGCCGACACTGGTATAATGCAGACGGATATCTTCTTCCAGATGGGAAGCAAGAGCCTTACGATAACAATCGATCAGTTCTTCTGAATAAACTGCCTCCGGCAGCCCATCCCGATAAACCGATGACTCATACTCCAGCGAAAAAGTCTCCCGGTTTCCGGTAAAACCGCCGTATACTCCCTGCGACAAAACCGAAAGTTTTTGCAGATAATCCTGCCGCAGAATAGAGACAGCCGTCCCGATTCTGGCCAGCTGCTCATCCCATACTGACAGCATCTCTCTGCCTGAACCGGTACGATGTATCTGCTTGAGCAGCGCATTGCGCTGCTCAAGCAGGCCATTATACTGGAGAATATACCGGCCATAAACCGGTTTGATCTGACTGATCGCAATATCCAGAAAATTTCGCCGGTCAGCAGGTCCATCCTTGACAAGCGACAGATCTTCCGGATGAAAAACCACACAGGTAAATTCACCGGTCAGTTCAGACGGACTGCGCAAAGTCATCCGGTTAAGCTGTAATTTGCGTTTATCTCCGCCCGAATCATAGGAAATCAGCTGTGTCCGCTCCCGGTCTGCAAACCGCATCCGAATATGAAACACTTTTGAGCCGAATCGGGTCATCTCCCGTTCCCGGGCGCCGCGAAAACTGCGGTTTCCACTGCACAGCCAGATAGCTTCCAGCAGATTGGTTTTTCCCTGTGCATTGGCGCCATAAATGATATTGACACCTTCTCCGGGTTCAATGGCTACCTGTGCAAGATTCCGAAAATCGGTAATCTCCAGTTGGGTTATCCGCATATACGCGCTCCTTAGCCCCTGACGACGATTTCCACCCCGGAAAGGGTGATGACATCACCCGGGAAAATCTTTTTCCCGCGGCTCAGGCAGAGTTCACCATTGAGCCGCACCTCTTCGCCCAGAATCATTTCCTTTGCCTGTCCGCCGCTTTCGGCAACTCCGGCAAATTTCAGCAGTTGATCCAGACGAATCCAGAGGGTTTTCAGTTTTACATACTTAACGGTCATCTTTCAGCCTCATTGGCATGACGAGGAAGGTGAAGGAATCTCCTTCCAGCGGCATGATCTTAATCGGAGAGAGTGTAGACCCGAGTTCCAGCAGCACTTCATCTTCACCGCTGGCCTTCAGGGCATCCATCATATAACGGTCATTGAATCCAATCCGGACAGGATCGCCGGTAATATTGGCCGAAATCCGGTCATCGATCTTGCCCAGACCGGTTTCGCAGGATACTTCAATACCATTGGCGTCAAAGGTGGCCTTTATAGGATTTTTGACCTTTTCGCTGATAATAATCGATGCGCGGGAAATACTTTCCATAAAGGCACGGGTAGAAACCACAGCCGTTGTGGTTCCTTTTCCGGGAATGGCGACGGTATAATCAATAAAGTCGCCTTCCAGAAGACGGGATACCATCGTAAATCCACAGCAGGAAAACAGAATATGACGGCTGCCGACGCCAATTGAAACCGGCAGAGAACCGTCTTCCCGTTCCGATACAAATCTTGAAGAGAGCTTAATCAACTCTGACAGCGTTTTTCCCGGAACAATAAAACGGAAATTCTCCTTGCATCCAACCTGTTCTTTACGCAGAGCCAGACGTTTTCCGTCTACCGATACCAGATACAGTACTCCGTCCTTGCCTTCAAACAGCGTACCGGTAAGAGCTGGAAAAGCTGTGTCCTGGGATACCGCAAAAAGCGTTTCAGAAATCATACTCCGCAGTACGGTATTTTCAATTTCAAAGCTGTGCTCAGGATCAATTTTCGGGATTTCGGGATATTCTTCAGCACTCATTCCCACAATGGTAAATTGTGCGCTGCCGCCGGTAATCAGAGTCAGCAGTTTTTCGTCTACAGA
>DVLW01000241.1 GCA_018715285.1 Candidatus Faecivivens stercoripullorum
GTCTAATCCGTCATGGTGATGATGTTCGACAATCGTCAGAGGGGAATGCAGTATCATCCAGTGAATCAGGTTGGTGAACTGGCACATTCCGCCGCCAATTCCTTTTGCGGGTGCATTTTCTTTAATGGTCAGGCCGGTTTTATATCCTTTCTTTTCGGTGGTGTCGCCGACCAGCTGCCAGAATGAAAAAGTCTCGCCGGGCCGAATCAGAATCCCGTTGACCTGCGGAGCTGCCAGAGAAAGGTTGACGGCTTTATTTTCCTGAAGAGTCATATCGACCTGTCCGAGTTTCCGCCGGATAAGCGACTGATGACGGTAAATGAGTACGGGAAATGGCTGTGTATCTTTTACAGATGCAAACCGTGTCCCGTGAAGCTGTGAAAAAAGATCGGAGATATTCCGGATTAGCCGGCATTTTTCAGTCGATATCCGATAGGTAAAAGGAGATATCTCACAAAAAAGTTTTCTGCCCATACAGACGCCCCCAGACTTATTTAAATTATTATACTGCAAAAGAAATCTGTCCGCAATAACGGCTGCTGTCAGATAAATCACTTGATTTTTTCTCCGGTATACGATATAATAAAAAATGAAATCGGCATCTGCCGGACAGCCGCTCGCATACGGGCAGCAATAAAATTATGGAGGTTATTCCAATGTTAGTTTCTGCAACAGAAATGATGAACAAGGCTCGCGACGGCCATTACGCAGTCGGCCAGTTCAACATCAACAACCTTGAATGGACCAAATCTATCCTGCTTACCGCTCAGGAGCTGCAGTCTCCCGTAATCCTCGGTGTTTCCGAGGGCGCTGGCAAGTATATGTGCGGCTACACCACCATCGTTGGCATGGTTAACGGCATGATCAATGAACTGGGCATCACTGTTCCGGTTGCTCTGCATCTTGACCACGGCTCTTACGAAGGCGCTAAAAAGTGCATCGAAGCTGGCTTCTCTTCCATCATGTTCGACGGCTCTCACTATCCGATCGCAGAGAACATCGAAAAGACCAAAGAACTGGTTGCTCTGGCTCACTCCAAGGGCATCTCTGTTGAGGCTGAAGTCGGTGCAATCGGCGGCGAAGAAGACGGCGTTATCGGCAAAGGTGAATGCGCAGATCCTGCTGAATGCAAGATGATCGCTGATCTGGGCGTTGACATCCTGGCTGCTGGTATCGGCAACATCCACGGCGTATATCCCGCTAACTGGGAAGGCCTGTCTTTCGAGACTCTGGCTGCTGTTAAGGAAGCTGTCGGCGATATGCCTCTGGTTCTGCACGGCGGTACCGGTATCCCGGACGATCAGATCACCAAAGCTATCTCTCTGGGCGTTGCTAAGATCAACGTCAACACCGAATGCCAGCTGGTATTTGCTGAGGCTACCCGCAAATACATCGAAGCAGGCAAAGATCAGCAGGGCAAGGGCTTTGACCCCCGTAAGCTGCTGGCTCCCGGCGCTGAAGCAATCAAGGCTAAAGTTAAAGAGAAAATGGAACTGTTTGGTTCCGTTGGCAAAGCTTAATTGCTGTCTGAATTGAAATGATGCGGCTGCATCCTTTCCGGATGGAAGGGATGCAGCCGCTTTTTTATGATCTATTCTTTATATATTCTTTAAAAAGTAATGGCTGCCCTTGCATTTTGGAGACAGGCAGGTTATAATAAATGCAAAGAATATCGATAAAAATATCGGGATAACGTCAGGAGAATGGGCTTTTGCAGTCGGGCGGTTCAGGTGCCTGCTGTAAGAGCTTTTTATTTTGGATGGATGGACTTTTAAGAGAGGTGTTGTAACTTGCAAATAGAATGGAAAAGCTGTCTGCGGGTAGGAATCAGCGTATTTTTGCTGTTTTTATGTATCCATTACTGGGAGTCCTTTGCTGGTATATTGCAGCTTGGCATCGGTGCTGCCGCACCGCTTTTGACTGGGTGCGTGATTGCATATGTCATCAATATTCTGATGTCGTTTTACGAAAGGCACTATTTTCCCAGCAGTTCTCAGCCTTTGGTAAACAAAAGCCGGAGACCGGTTTGCCTGATTGGTGCATTTCTGACTTTGGTGGGTATACTGGCTTTTCTATTGCGGCTGGTTGTTCCGGAAGTGGTGGCCTGTATTCAGCTGTTGCTGGCAGAGGTTCCGGGAGTGCTCAACTATCTGGTTGACCTGCTGTCGAAGATCAATATTCTGCCGGAAACGCTGGAAAGTTTCCTGAATGACGTCAACTGGAAAGAGGCTGTAAGCAAACTGCTCAATCTGCTGTATCAGGGAGTCGGCGGAACATTCAGCTTTGCGGCTGGAATGCTGACTTCGGTGGTATCGGGTGCAATGAATCTGGTTATCGGCCTGATCTTTTCGATTTATCTGCTGATGGGAAAAGACCGGCTGAGAAACCAGCTCAACCGGCTGATGAATCAGTACATCCGTCCTCGTGTAAACAACAGCCTGCATTACCTGTTTTCGGTGCTGGACGATTGCTTCCATCGGTATATTGTCGGACAGTGTACCGAAGCGGTTATTCTGGGTGCTTTGTGTACGCTGGGAATGCTTATTTTCCAGTTCCCGTATGCAACGATGATCGGCGCTGTGATCGGTTTTTCGGCACTGATTCCGGTTGCTGGCGCTTATATCGGCGGTGCGGTCGGCTTTTTGCTGATTTTTACGGTATCGCCTGCAAAAGCAATTCTGTTCCTGGTGTATTTGGTTATTCTCCAGCAGCTGGAAGGTAATCTGATTTATCCGAGAGTGGTTGGAACTTCCATCGGATTGCCGGGATTGTGGGTGCTGGCGGCGGTTACTGTCGGCGGCGGTATCCTGGGAATCGGCGGAATGCTGCTGGGTGTACCGGTCGCGGCTGCCGTATACCGGCTGATTCGGGCAGACCTGAAAAACAGGGAAGTCCCACAAATGGAATCGCCGTCTCAGGCAGAGGCGGAAACTGAAAGTGTGCCGCAGCAGGCTGTGGAATGAGTTTTGAGCGGGGTAGTTTATGGATACTGCTCCGCTTTTTGATTATCGTCAGAAAAGGAGAAACCAGATGAATATCCAGATTTTTGGAACCCGCAAAAGTTTTGATACCAAAAAAGCAGAGCGTTACTTTAAAGAACGGAAAATTCCCTATCAGTTTGTTGACCGCAAGGAAAAGGGTCTGAGTAAAGGTGAACTGAGCAGCGTTATGCAGGCGGTCGGTTCTCTGGAAGCGCTGCTGGATGACCGGTGCAAGGATCAGCAAACGCTTGCACTGGTGCGTGCGCTTGTTCCGCAGCAGCAGTTTGAGAAACTCTTGGAAAATCAGCAGCTGCTGATCGATCCGATTGTTCGCAATGGTCGTCAGGCTACAGCCGGGTACTGCCCGGATGTTTGGAAAGAATGGAAGTAACTTAGATTATCGAAAGGAAGTCGGATTATGCCAAAATGGACACCTCAGCAGCAGACTGCAATTGAGGCAAAGGGCGGCGGCCTGTTGGTATCAGCAGCTGCCGGAAGTGGTAAAACTGCGGTACTGACCGAACGGATTACCACCCGGATTCTTGACCGGGAGCATCCGGTTCCGGCTGACCGTTTTCTGGTGGTTACCTTTACCCGTGCGGCAGCAGCAGAGATGCGGACAAGAATCCGGGCACGTCTGCGTCAGGCTCTGGCGGAAAATCCTGGCGATACCTTTTTACAGCGCCAGATGATGCTGCTTGGACAGGCTAAAATCTGCACGATGGATTCCTTTTTCCATTCGCTTGTACGGGAACACGCGCCTCAGCTGGGATTGTCTCCCAATCTGCGCGGAGTGGATGAAGCCATGCTGACCCGTATGACAACTGAAACCCTGCGCGGATTGCTGGAAGAGCAGTATTTGATGGCAAAAGGCGGAGAAAATGGGGATTTTGTTTCTCTGACCGGTTATTTTGCAGCAGATAACGATAAGGCTTTATCCGAGGAAATTCTGTCGCTGTATGGGAAACTGCGTTCTCTTCCGTTTTATGAGCAGTGGCTGGACAGGCAGCTGGAACTGTATGCGGATGATATGCTGTCTCCCGGCAGTACTGTGTGGGGAAAAGAGCTTCTGAAAAGAGCGGGAGGACTAGCAAAAGACGCCGTCCGGTTAATGGAAAAGGCGGTAATTGCGGCAGGCAGTATACAGGATAAGAATATCGGAGAAAAGGGACTGGATACCTTACAGCAGGAGCTTGGCGGTGTACGGGAGCTTGCACAGATGATGGAATCGGCAGATACCGACGCTGGCTGGGACAGGGTAACGGAACTGGCTGGTGGGATTTTTGCCGGTCACCGGCTCACTTTCCTGAAATCTGCGTCTGAATCGGTAAAAACGGCTGTAAAGACTGGGCGTGACACCGTTAAGGAGATGTGCGGACAGGTTTCCGGAATGCTGGTCTGCACCAGCGAACAGTTTAAAGAGGATTTGCGGGCAGAATATCCGGTGCTCCGGTGCTTTTTCTCGCTGGTACGGGAGTTCTCCCATAGGATGGCCGCTGCAAAGGAAACGGCAGGGGTTGCGGACTTTAATGACTTTGCGGCATTTGCTCTGCGGCTGGTTGCCAATCCTGACGGGACACCGACGGAACTTGGGAAGGAACTTTCCGGACAGTTTGAGGAAATCATGCTGGATGAGTATCAGGATACCAACCGGCTGCAGGATATGATTTTTAAGTGCATCAGCAAAAATGGCGAAAACCTGTTTTATGTCGGTGATCTTAAACAGAGTATTTATCGTTTCCGAAGCGCGAACCCGGCGGTTTTTATTGAAAAAAAGGACGCTTATTTTCCTTATGACGGAGAACATTTTCCGGCACTTGCCGTTTTGTCACGCAACTTCCGTTCCCGTCTTGCAGTGACACAGGCTGTCAATGCGGTTTTTGAGAATGTCATGTCCCGTGCGGTAGGCGATGTGGACTATAATGCCGACGAAGCCCTTTATTGCGGTGCAGATTATTATCCGCCTTTGCCGGAAGGTGAAAACGAAATAACCCTTCAGCTGCTGGATGGTGAAACCCTTCCGGAAGAAGGTGAGGACGGCGAAGAAGGCAGCGTACTGCTTTATTTGAATGAGGCGACAGCACTTGCACAGGAGATTCGCCGGATGCTGGATACAGGCGAACAGGTCTATGATAAAGAAACGGGACAGCTGAGAAATTGCCGCGGCGGAGACTTTGTCATACTGATGCGAAGTGTGCGTGGGTTGGATCAACTGTACGCTGAGGCTCTGCGTAAAATGGGAGTGGAAGCGCAGCTTTGTACCGCATCCGGATACTTTGACTCAAGGGAAGTCTCGCTGATGGTGTCGCTGATGCAGGTGCTGGATAACCCGGCAAGGGATGTTTCGCTCGCGGCAGTACTGCTTTCACCGGTATTTTCATTTGACTGCGATGATCTGGCACGTCTGGCGCTGGATGCAAGGGAAGGCAGCCTTTACCGGGCTTTGTTAAGGGAAGCGGAAGGCGATACTGCTCATGCGGCAAAAGCCGGGCGGTTTATAGAACTGATGACCCGTCTGCGCAGAAAAAGTGCGGTCAGCAGAATCAGTACGCTGATTCAGTATATCTACGATCAGACTGATTTTATTGAAGTGCTTTCCCGTACTTCTGGCGGCGGCGCAAAAGAAGCCAACCTGCGATTGCTGCTCAAGTATGCCGTAGATTATGAATCCGGCGGAAACAGCGAACTTGCAGGATTTGTATCTTACCTGAATGCACTTGCGGAAGAAAACACCGATTTTAAAGCGGCTGTTCCGCTGAGTGAAGCTGACCATGCGGTACGGATTATGACCATTCACCGCTCGAAAGGTCTGGAATTTCCGATTGTCGCACTTGCTGCCTGCTCCAGAAGGTTCAATGTCCGTGAACTGACCGGCATGACGTTGTTTCATCCGGAAATGGGGTTTGGATTGCGTCGGGTAGAGCGGGAAAAACTCAGAAAATATCCGACACTGGCTTATTCAGCGATTGCTGCCCGTCAGAAAGCAGATCTGGTATCGGAAGAAATGCGGCTTTTGTATGTTGCACTGACCAGAGCAAAAGAACGGCTGATTTTGTGTGTATCTGAGAAAAATCTCGCTTCTGCCATGAACCGTGCAGCCGGAATGTACACGGGTGGTGACAATGGCCATATCTCTCAGGTCGCTTCTGCCCGTTGTCAGCGGTACAGCGACTGGATTCTTGCTGCACTGCTGCGTCATCCGGCCATACGGCAGGTCAGAGAAGATTATGGAATCGAATGGCCAGAGATGACAGGGATGGAATTTTCATTGCGGGTCGTGCGTCCCCAGCCGGTATCCTGTCAGCAGGATGAACCGACTGCTGATACGGTACAGCTGATTGATGAAGCGGATATCGAAGAGATGCTGAACAAGCGGTTTGACTGGCAGTATCCTGCCGAGCCGTTGACCCGTATTCCCGCAAAAGTTTCGGTAACCCGTATTACCCACCTGAACAGGAAAATAACCCTGTCGGTTCCCCGGTTTCTGTCCGGCAGTGACAGCAGATTGTCGGAAGAGTGCGAAGGTGATGAACTGCTTTTGGAAAAGCGGCAGTCTGAGCCGGGAAGGAACGATACCGAGTTTACAGCTGCACAGCAGGGAACCATTTTTCATCGTGCTTTGCAGTTTGCCGATTACGCGGGTGGCGCTGCCAACCCGGATGCGGAACTGGCGCGGCTGGTGAAACAGGAGTATCTCACCATTAAAGAAGCGGAAACAATTGACAGAGAAGAATTTGCGGCCTTTTTCCATTCGCCGCTGATGCAACGGATGCTGCGTGCTCCGAAGATGTGGCGGGAATATAAGTTCTTTGATACTATTCCGGCGGTTGAGGCAGGTTTTCCGGATGGAGCGACTGCACCGGTTTTATTGCAGGGTATTGCGGACTGTATCTTTGTGGAAGACGGCAGATTGTATCTGGTGGACTATAAGACCGACCGGGTATCTTCTTTAAGGCAGTTGGAGCGGCGATACGGTGAGCAGCTTCGTTTGTATAAAAGGGCAATTCTTCGTCAGCCGATGTTCCGCAGAATGGGACTTGTCTTTGGAGCAAGCTGCCTGTATTCGACCCGGTTGGGTGACTATCTGGAGCTGCCCTGACTGAATTTGAAAAAACTGGCCGCTTTTTGCTGTAAATTTACGAATCGTTTATAGAATCGTATAGGGAATGTACTTGACAAATCACAGCTTTTCCGTCATAATAGATATGTTCAAAATCTATAAAAAGACGCCTTTTGTTACATTCGCCCTGTAATTTTGACAGTCTGGTGTACGGTAGGCGTGCTGTCGTACAGATGTGCGGCAGGCTGAAAGGAACGATCAAGGTTTATGTCGTTATTTGGTGGACTGTTTAATTACAGCAAACCCGGTCCGGGCGTTGATAAGGATGCGCCAAAGAAAAAACGGTTTTTCTACTTTTTT
>DVLW01000242.1 GCA_018715285.1 Candidatus Faecivivens stercoripullorum
GATTCGATCAAAGAGAATTGGTTTATCCAAACGGATCTTGCACCATTCTCCGGCGTTCTTTATGCGGTCAGACCGCTCCATAAACCAACGCCGGTTCGCTGCCCTGCTGGAATTCGAAAAAGAGATAAAAGGTAATGAATGAAGGTAAAAACGTCCTGTCTGCTTCTGATGCGGACTGGACGTTTTTACTTGGAACCCAGCTCTGAAAAATACTTTCAAAGAATGAAAATCCCTTGCGGCAACAGATGATTTTATATATAATAAATATAAAAGTGGTAGTTTGCTGCCGCAATATACGGTTTCCCATCATCAGACAGAAAGGATGTATCCAGATGGCAAAAAAACATCGTAATTTCCCGGAAGATTTTCTCTGGGGCGCTTCCACTTCCGCTTATCAGGTTGAGGGCGCCAGCCTTGAGGACGGAAAGGGTCCGTCGGTACAGGATATCAAGGTGATTCCCGAAGGTACGCCTGATTTTAAGGTGGCTTCTGACCAGTATCACCACTATAAGGAAGATATCAAGCTGATGGCAGAAATGGGATTTAAAACCTACCGTTTCTCGATTTCCTGGTCTCGTCTGATTCCCGAAGGCACAGGTGCTGTCAACCCCAAAGGTATTGAATACTATAACAACCTGATCGATGAGTGCCTGAAATACAACATTCAGCCGCTGGTCACGATGTACCATTTTGATCTGCCCGCTGCTATTCAGGCAAAAGGCGGTTGGGGAAACCGTGATACAATCGATGCTTTTGTCAATTTCGCAAAGGTCATGTTCGAAAACTTCGGTGACCGTGCAAAACTCTGGCTGACCATCAATGAACAGAATATGCTGACTCTGGCTGGCCCTGTAATCGGCACCTTTGACCCGACCGGCGTTGAAAATGTCACCAAAGAACTGTATCAGCAGAACCATTATATGATGGTCGCACAGGCTAAGGCAATGGCACTCTGCCATGAAATGGTCCCGGGCGGCAAGATCGGTCCTGCTCCCAATATCTCCTGTGTCTACCCTGCTTCCTGCAAACCGGCTGATATCACTGCTGCTGAAACCTTCTCGGCTATCCGCAACTGGTTCTATTTTGATATGGCAACCGCAGGCGTCTATAACCATCAGGTATGGAGCTATCTGGAAGCACATGACGCACTGCCGGAAATTGCTCCCGGTGATATGGAAATCCTCGCATCCGGTCATCCTGATTTCCTCGCATTCAACTATTATTCAACCGCAACCGTCGCTGCTTTCCCGGAAGATGAGGAATTTGATCCCAATGCTCCGACCGATCAGCAGAAAAACGGCGGCGAACCCGGCTACTTTAAACCGGTTCCCAACCAGAATCTGCTCAAGACCGAATGGGGCTGGGAAATCGACCCGATTGGCTTCCGCAATACCCTCAACCAGGTTTATTCCCGTTATCGTCTGCCGATCATCATCACTGAAAATGGTCTTGGCGCACATGACAAGCTGGAAGAAGACGGCACCATCCGTGACGATTACCGGATTGAATATCTCCAGCGGCATATCGAACAGATGCAGCTGGCAATTGATGACGGCGTAGAAATGATGGGATATTGCCCCTGGTCGGCGGTTGACCTGATCTCTACCCATGAAGGTTTTGACAAACGGTACGGCTTTATCTATGTCAACCGCGGCAACTTTGACCTGAAAGACCTCAGAAGAATTCCGAAAAAATCCTTCTATTGGTATAAAAAGGTCATCGCTTCTAACGGCAAAGATCTTGAAAACAACCTGTAATCAATTATATAGCCGGTAAATATCCAGTTGAGTAATTATCAGCGCCCGGAATGGAAAAGCATCCATTCCGGGCGCATTCTATTGTTTATCCATCTACGATTCCTTTATTCGGGATTCTGTCGCTTTACATGCCGGGAGTGGAATGTTACAATAAATAACAGAATCAGACAGCATCGTTTTGCTGTCCCACTATACATAAAGGAGGAGCCTCATGTCTGAAAAAGCTGTCCCGCCTGCGTTCAATCCCGCTATCACAGAAAAAGATGTGCTGATTACCGGCGGCGCTGGTTCAATCGGTTCGGAACTGGCACGACAGGTCTGTCAGTTGGCACCGCGGTCATTAACCCTGCTGGATATCAATGAAAATGCGCTGTATCTGTTGAATCAGAGCCTTTCACGGCATTATGGGATGGATATCACGCCTGAGGTGATATCCATCCGCGACCGAACGGCCATATTCCGGCTGTTTGACCGGCTACGCCCACAGACGGTTATCCATGCGGCAGCACATAAACATGTTCCGCTGATGGAGCAAAATCCCGATCAGGCGGTAAAAAACAATATTTTCGGAACGCTCAACCTGTTCGATGCCGCACAGCAGTACGGTGCTGAAAAAGTGGTGCTGATTTCATCCGATAAGGCTGTCCGGCCCAGCTCGGTCATGGGTGCCACCAAACAGATCTGCGAACAGCTCTGTCTGGGACGGAACGGCCCGGTTTTCACTGCCGTGCGGTTTGGTAATGTACTCGACTCGGCAGGTTCAGTCATTCCGCTATTCCGGCAGCAGCTGCATGAGGAAAAAAGAATTCTGCTGACAGACCGGCGAATGACCCGATATTTTATGTCTATTCCACAGGCTGTCCAACTGATTCTGCAAGCCGCGGCAGAAAATGACCGGGGAAAAATCTATATGCTGGATATGGGAAACCCGGTGTCAATCGGACAAATTGCTCTTAAAGTTATAAAAGAAGAAGGTTTTTCACCAGAGGACGTTGAGCTTGTGGAAACCGGCATCCGTCCGGGTGAAAAACTGGAAGAACTGTTGGCTTCTCCAGATGAATATTTCACGCCGACCAGCACACCTCGCCTTTTATCTGCCAATGCTGTATCGCTCTTTTCGGCTGACCAAAAAAAATGTTTACTGGAAAAGCTGAAGATAGCAGCAGAAAATATCGATCACCTGCAAATCCGCGAACTTTTAGGGTTATGCAAAAATGAATGATAAGCTGGGAAGCATATAGGAATAAAACTAAAAAATGTCAAAAAAGTGATAGAAATCTGTTCATCTGTTTGATATAATAGTTTTATCAATCAGAAAGAAGGGATTTTTCATGGCATTTGCCACTATTAACTTTTTTTCCAAATCGCTGATGCGTACTGTCCCGATCAACGTTGTTGTTCCGACAGATAAAATTGTTTTCCCCGGAATGCCGGTTCCTGAGAAAAAGCCGTTCAAAACACTGTACCTGCTGCATGGCGTACTGGGCAACTATACCGACTGGGTAAACGGTACCCGGGTACAGGCACTGGCAAACGATAATAACCTCTGCGTTGTCATGCCGTCGGGTGACAATAAATTTTACTGTGATTCGGATATCTCGGGCGACAAATACGGAAAATTTATCGCAGAAGACCTGGTAAACTTTACCCGTGACACCTTCCCTCTTTCTCATG
>DVLW01000243.1 GCA_018715285.1 Candidatus Faecivivens stercoripullorum
GATGATAGTGCCATCATTGGTCAGGGTCACGTCTGTCGGAATAGTAAGGGTTGCGCCAGCCGGGATGGTAATTTCCACGTCTGCGGGGATTGTGATATCCTGTGTCAGAACCACATTGCCCTGAACGGAACCTGTCTGTCCATAAATCAGCCAGTTTCCATCACCAACGGGAAACAAATTCACCTTATTACTAAGTAATTCGCCTGCGTCCAAAACCGATATATTTCCATTTCCAGCGTGAACACCACAACTGGTGCCTTTAGCCACTCCACTAGTCACATTTACTATTCCACCCGAAACTGTTACAGTTCCTTGAAGAATAAAAATACCATAACTATTAAAATTTGTCGAGTTCTTACCTTCTGCGAACACTATTCCATCTGAAACCGTCACAGTACCACCTGACCCGACAAAAATACCATAGCTACTACCATTAACTGACTCTCCACTAGTAGCAGATAGCATCCCTCCTGAAACTGTTACACTACTACCACTGGATCCAGCAGAAACACCATAACTACTGTACATCGTAGCTGCCCCGCCAATTGCTGTTAAAGCTCCTGTTTCTTCAACAGAGATACTAAATGCTCTAACCCCGTAACTACTTGCGGCAGTCTTACCTTCCGCAGTCAGCGTTCCATTATCTGAAACCGTTACGCCGCCTTCCAAAGCATACACGCCGATGCTTTCATATGTTGCTGCACCGCTGATTGCTTCCAGCGTTCCACCTGAAACCGTTACGTTGCCAGAAAAAGAATACACGCCGAAGCTGTTAGATGTTGCCGTTCCGCCAGTCGCGTTCACCTTTCCGCCTGAAACCATTACGTCGTCGGCAGCAAACGCGCCGAAACTTCTATTTGCTTCACCGCCGGTCGCAGTCAGTGTTCCTCCTGAAACCTCTACGCCGCCATCAGCATACACGCCGTAGCTGAATGTTGCTTCATCGCCGGTCGCATCCAACTTTCCACCTGAAACCGTTACGCCGCCATCAGCATACACGCCGTAGCTGAATGTTGCTTCACCGCCTTCCGCAGTCAGCGTGCCGGAACCGCTGAAAACCAGGTTGCCGGAATCAGCTGCATAAATTGCAGCTGAACTACTATCGTTCGCACCGGTAACGGAATTTTCTCCCTCAAATTTTATGGTCAGCGTGCCGCCCTCGGAATAAATTCCCGCACCGAACTGCACGGAACTGTTGCCGTTAATTGTCGCGCCGTTCAGCGTCAGGGTGGCTTCGCTATGGTCATAACTCCATGTTGTATCAGGTGTATACGATTGCACCTCACCATTCTTAACAACCTCTACACCACCCACAATCAGCGAATTCGGCGGTGGTGTAACCGTCTCATCCGCAAACACCGAGACGGGCATCATCAGCAGCATGATCAGCACGCTGAGCAGCGCCGCCAAAAGTTTCTTTGTCTTCAATAAAAAGACCTCCTTTGCGATTGCCCGGGAAAGCGAACAGACGTTCGTTCCGGGCAAAAATATTCCGGAAAGTATTTCCAGAGAGTATCTTACTATTAAAAATTTTCTCACATCAGTCAAGATTTGTCAAGAGGATTGCGAAAAAAACTGCCCAAAAGCGGAATAAAACCACTTTCAGGCAGCAGACAAACGTATTTACGACAGAAAAATAAACAGGTGCGTGGTCGAAGCCGTGGATTGCTGAGCTCTATGAGCGTGGTACTGCATCGGCATCAAGTCCGCGGCGACACGCCGCCATCAAGGGAGCACAGGCACTGCGCCGCTCAGCGGTTCATGCTTTCCACCAGTGCATTTGGCTTAACGGTCATTTCGACCCAGGCCGGACGGAAACCGGATTTGAGTGCATTGCCGACCGATTTGAGGTTGGACCATGCACAGCAGTAAAACGGGACTTTGCCGCGATGCAGGATTTCCAGCGCGAGCTGAGAGGTCACTGCCGACGCAATTCCCCTGCGCCGCCATCCGGGCAGAACGTCAACACCGATCTGCCACATCGATTCGCAGTCCGCCGAACATGCCGCCAGCCCGACCAGCTGACCGTCATCATCATACGCACCGACGCCGAGGACATCGAGGTGTTTGCGCTTTTCACAGAGCGCGTTTTCCCACTGCGGGAGATAGAGCGCGGCGAAATCCTCCTGATGCAGCAGCCGCATCTGCAAACCGCACTGGAGCGGCGCGAGTTTGCGGACATCGGGCAGAAAATACTCCGCCATAAAGCAGACCTGCATATTATAAGGAAGAAACGCATCGTTCAAAACGTGCATATTCGGTGTTTCAAAGCAATGTTCGACCGGGTATTTTTGGATATACGCCGCGACGATATCCCGGTACTGCGGCTGGATGGACGCGACAATATTATTCCCGTACGAAATCAGGTTGCAGGCAAGCGGCAGGTCAAGATATTTCCGCGCACTATCGTTCGGTTTTGACTCGACGATAACCGGACTTTCGCGCAGAAAATCATCCGGCGAACAATTCGCATCAATCGCCGACTGCCGGAGTGCAGCCTGCAAAATTTCCTCATTCGTCATCAAATCGCCGCCAGGAACGCGTCAACAGCGTCGTCTTTGGTTGCCCACGAGGTTACCAGCCGAATACAGGTGAAGCCGTTTTCTTCCGACTGCACCTCAAAAGCGAACGTTTCAGAGAGCTTCTCGACCAGTTCATTCGGGAAAATCGGGAAAATCTGGTTGGACGGCGACGGGACAAGCAGTTTATACCCTTTCTGAACGATACCATCCTGAAGACGTGCGGCAAGGGTATTTGCATGACGTGCGGCGTTGAACCAGAGGTTATCGGTAAACAGCGTCTTAAACTGAACACCGAGCAGCCGACCTTTTGCCAGCATACCGCCGTGCTGTTTCAGCCCATAGCGAAAATCAGGTTTCAGCGCGTCATTGACAATCACGAGTGCTTCACCGAACAGCGCGCCGTTTTTGGTACCGCCGATGTAGAAAGCATCACACAATTTCGGCAGGTCTTCCGGCGCGATATCGTTTGCAGGAGAGGTCAGCGCACTGCCGAGCCGTGCACCGTCCAGATACAGGTACAGTCCCAGTTCACGGCAGCAATCGTGCAGTGCAGTCAGCTGAGCTTTGGAGTAGATAGTGCCGACCTCGGTCGAATCGGAGACATAGACGAGTTTTGCCTTGACCATATGTTCACTGTCATGGACTGCGACGATATCACGAACCATCTCAGGCGTGAGGATACCATCGGGTGCAAACGCCGTCAGAACCTTGTGACCGGTAGCCTCGATAGAACCGGTTTCATGGGTAGCGATATGGGCAAGGTGGGTGCCGACAGCGGCTTCCCACGGACGAAGGAACGCGGAAATTGCGGTCTGGTTAGTCTGGGTACCGCCGACGAGGAAATGCACATCAGCATCCGGGCATCCAAAAACCGCGCGGATTTTATCAGCGGCATCACGGCAGTAATCGTCCTCACCGTAACCGGTAGTTGCCTCGAAATTAGATTTCGTCAGCGCGTCCAATACCTCAGGCAGACAACCTTCGGAATAATCGTTTTTCAGATAGATCATCGTAAAAATTCCCTTCTATATAATATAGCATCACCCATATTCTACCGCCCCACCCCTATTTTGTCAACCGGCTGCACTGGGCTGTGCAGCC
>DVLW01000244.1 GCA_018715285.1 Candidatus Faecivivens stercoripullorum
TTGGCACAACTGAGCAATTGATTTGCGGCGTCTTCTATAAGACGTCTGTTTGTTGTGTCTGAAATTCAGGAAGGACTTTTTTATGAAGAAAAACCTATATATGATGTACGCCATTGCGCTTTTACAGGGCATGGTATTTTACAGCCCGGTTGCGACCCTCTACCGGCAGGTTCAGGGCGTGACGGTTTTCCAGATTTCGGTAATTGAAAGTATATCGCTTGGGTTGGGAATTGTGCTGGAAATCCCATGGGGTGTAATTGCCGACAGGATTGGATACCGGAAAACGATTATTTTCTGTTCCGCGATTTATTTTCTATCCAAAATCGTCTTCTGGAAAGCAACCGGATTTGGCGGCTTTCTGACTGAGCGGATTATGCTGAGTGTGGTAATTGCCGGGTTGTCGGGAGTCGATTCCAGTATTATTTACCTGTCCTGCCGCAAGGAAAGTGACTGCCAGAAAGCATTCGGCATTTACAACAGTATGGGCATGGTTGGGCTGCTGATTTCGGCGGCGGTGTTCTCGGTGTGGATACAGGATAATTATGCTCTGGCCGGGTTTCTGACCGTCATCAGTTACGGAATTGCCGCGCTGCTTTCGCTGTTCATTGCCGAAGTAAAGCCAACCAAATCTGAACATGCTCCATCAGAACCATTCAAGGCAACCTTTCAGAAAACCATCAGCAACCGAGCACTCGTTCTGTTTCTGATTGCAAGTGCATTGTTATCGGAAATACACCAGACAATCACCGTATTTCTGAACCAGCTGCAATATGAACGCTGCGGGCTGAACAGTTCTGCAATCGGTGTGATTTATATTGCTGCCACGCTGCTTGGACTGCTGGGTGTATATTCTTCTGCCATTACCGTTCGTGCCGGCGTGCGGCGCTCAATATTGCTGTTCTGCGGACTTGCCATTCTATCCTGCGTGGTACTCGGACTGACAGATTATGCGATTCCGTCGGTGATCGGGATTTTCACACTGCGCATCTCCAACACGCTGTTTGAACCGCTGCAGCAGACGATGCAAAATAAACAGGTCGATGCACAAAACCGTGCAACGGCGCTCAGTATTCACGCAATGCTGATTGACTGCATCGCCATCGCAACCAACCTGATATTCGGTGCGTTATCAGACTGGAACCTGCCGTCTGCATTTTTCTTTGGTGGAATCATCTGTACGCTCAGCCTGATTTTGCTGCGCATCTGGCAGAAAAAAACGCAGATACTACGGTAATAATGTCAAACGGCGTGCCGCTCCCCTGCCTGCGGCAGGCGTGAAGTTTTCTGCTTATGCAGAAAGTTAAGTTGCTTGCGCAGTTAAGTTTGCCTGCGGCAAGTGAAGTTGCTTGCGCAGTTATGTAAGTCGGCGGCGTGTCGCAGCAGGCACTGTTATCGGATACCGTAGAATCCGCCTGTTTTATCATAAAAGAATGGTGTATGCGGCGGCATATAGGTGAACAGGATAAACAATCCAATCAGCACCGCAAAAACCACAAGTACAATCCCGGGTGAAATGCCGCTGCTCCGGTAATAGACATGCAGCCCGATCAGCTGTCCTTCGGCAATCGCGATCAGGTAGATCAGGATATCGACCCACATCAGTTCTTTACCAGTCGCGGCCGTGTACAGGTAGTACATCGACGGAATGGATATGCACGAGACTGCAACCGCCGCAAGTGCTCCGGCAAACCATTTCCGTCCATCGATTCCATGCTGTCTGCCGGTCAGCAGATAGTACAGCGTCCACCAGAGAATCACCGGCAGCAATGCCAGCTTGATATGTTCCCAGATGCTTTCGTTGACCGGAACCACTGCACCGACCAGCCGGTTTTCCCCCAGCAGGTCATAGACAAAGTGCAGCCCTGAACCGATAGCGAACAGTACCGGGATGCCCCATAACGTCCATTTTTTCGGGGATGTGAGGATACTTTTTATCATCAGTTGCCCTCCTTTGGGTGATTTATTGCCATGTTGTTTAAGAAAGGTGTGTATATTATATGCTGATTCGTCGGTATCATGCAGAAGATTGCCCGGTTTTGCTGGATTTATTCCGCGATACCATTATGAGAGTCAATTGCCGCGACTATTCGCCCGAACAGGTTCAGGTATGGGCTGGCTGTGCCAATCCCGAACGATGGGAAAAAACTCTCGCCGAACATGTCACGCTGGTGGCAGAAATCGATGGCGTTATCGTCGGATTTGGGGATATCGACCCGGAAAAGGGTTATCTCGACCGGCTGTATGTCCACGCAGATTACCAGCGGATGGGAATTGCGTCCGCATTATGTGACCGGCTGGAACCACTTTCCCAGACCGGTGAGGTATTTTCGGAAGTCTCGCTCACCGCTGAACCATTCTTCCGTGCACGCGGGTACAGGGTTGTACGCCGCCAGCAGGTCGAACGGATGGGTGTACTGCTGCCGAATGCGGTAATGGTTCGCCGTCTGGATGACCCATCCGCAAAATAACCGCTCTGCTTCCAATAAAAAAAGACTGCTGCAAATCTTTTGGTCAAGATTTACAGCGGTCTTTTTTAGTCGTCATAATGCCCACGAAGCTGGACAATATATAAGTTTTTGTCATCCGTTTTGTATACAATTCGGTTTACATCATCAATGCGGCGTGACCAGTAATTCCGATAGGCACTGCCTTTCAGAGGTTCCGGTTTGCCAATCCCCGAAAAAGGATCACGACTGATTGCATCAATCAGTTGGAGAATCCGCCGGAGAGTCTTTCTGTCCTGTCCTATCCAGTACTGAAAATCCTCCCACGCAGCCGCATGAAAAACAACGTTAAGGCTCATCATCGGCCATCCTTTTCAGTTCATCCAGTGTCTTTACAATCTGACTTTTTCCGTTTTCCATCTCGTCAATCACTTTTTTCAGGTGCGTTTGATTAGATTCACTCCAGAACGGGTCGTTGCTCGGACGAAACGGAAGGCCATTTTCCCGGATGCACTGTCTTAAAAAGAGGTTCATCGCGGTGGACATATCCAGTCCGAGGTCGGAAAATACGTTAGCTGCCTGTTTTTTGATCTCATCGGGAACACGAATACTGATATTAGCCATGTTGAGACCTCCTTTCCACCTATATTATATCGCAAACTGCATTACTTTGTCAATACATAAGCAATTCCCCCACA
This sequence comes from Candidatus Faecivivens stercoripullorum, assembly GCA_018715285.1. Lineage (GTDB taxonomy): Bacteria > Bacillota > Clostridia > Oscillospirales > Ruminococcaceae > Faecivivens > Faecivivens stercoripullorum. Next base: position 3,143 of record DVLW01000244.1, read on the forward strand.
CCATCTGCAATCGAAAGTCTGCCCATTTATTGAGCAGCCACAGCCGCAAACCGCTTTCCTTCCTAAATCCGCACAAAAAAAGTCCCGTGCATAAAGCACGGGACTTCCCCCTAAAGCCATCATTTAGCCAGATATA
>DVLW01000245.1 GCA_018715285.1 Candidatus Faecivivens stercoripullorum
CTGTCAGGTTGTAATCACTCACCAATACGGCCGACTGCCAGCAGACACCCATCCCGGTACCGACGACTACCGCCTGAACTAAAATCAACAATACACCGACAATTGGAGAAGTTCTTTTGTCACTGCGCAGAATCACAATTCCTGCCAGCAAAAGCAACAGCGATAACACCAGCAAAGCAATCTGTATCCCATCAAAAATCCCAATCGACTGATGAATCCAGGGCTGCATTCCAATCACTCCATCCATCATTTATTATCCTTATTATATCATTGTATATTTTGCCTGTCAACCATTTATCTATAAAAATTATTCTTCCGGCAAAACACCGCTCAGGTCAAAAGCCGGAATAAAGCTGTCCTCAGCAGTCCCCTCTTCCTGTACAAATCCATTTTCCAGTCCAAGGTCGACCGCAAAATCGATCAGCTCGTCATAATCCTGTGCCGGGAACCGCTCGTTCAGGTTAGGCCAGCGCAGTTTCTGTGGAGGCGGCGTATACTGATTCATCAGGCTGTAATAGACCGAATTTCCATACCGGGCAAACAGTCTGCTGATTACCTGCCGGGATTCTTCCAGATGTCCGGGAAGGCACAGATGCCGGATAATCACACCTTTTTGCATCATACCATCCGCGTCAAACACCGGTTCACCCGTCTGCCGGACCATTTCATCCAGCGCAGCCAATGCCATTTCTGAATAACCGGGTGCCGCAGAATACTCGACTGCCAGTGCATCGGATAGATACTTATAATCCGGCAGCCAGATATCCACCATTCCCTCCAGCATCCGCAAAACCTCTGCCCGTTCATATCCGGAAGTATTGTAAACAACCGGCAGTGTCAGTCCATTTGCTCTGGCAATCCGAAGTGCCAGAATAATCTGTGGAAGGTAATGGGTCGGTGTCACCAGATTGATATTATGTGCACCTCGCTGCTGCTGTTCCAGAAAGATATCGGCCAGCCGTTCAATCGAAATATCCGCACCAGCTTCCCCACTCCGGATTTCCCGGTTCTGGCAAAAAACACATCGCATCGTGCACCATGAAAAGAATACCGTTCCACTTCCCTTTTCGCCCGAAATACACGGTTCCTCCCAAAAGTGAAGCGCCGCACGTGCCACACGCACCTTTTCACCCACAGCTCCACAAAAACCTTTTTCACCTGCCAGCCGGTTAACACCACACTGACGCGGACATAACCGACAGTTTTCCAGTAAAGACAGGATATTCTCCTGATTGCTCTGATACGTTAATTCCATCGCTGCTTCCTCCATGACAGGTCATTTCCGGCACAAACCACCTATTTCACGCATACATTGGGATATCAGGAACCCGATCGGCCTATCCCCACGGGTTCCGACGAAAGAAGGTGGTTTACCAATGAATCAACCCCTGCATATTCTTGCTGCCGGCGGAGACCGGCGTTTTTCAATACTTTCCCGCAAACTGGCATCCATCAACGGTGTACGGGTCACCGCCTTTGCCCAGGGAAGCCCTGAAACCGCCAGTGCCTCCATGCCGCGCGTCATTGATTCTCTTTCCGAACTGGACACACCGCCTGATCTGCTGATTCTGCCGCTTCCGCTGACACGGACGGGCGACACACTCTCTACCCCGTTGGAAAAAGAGCGTCCACCGGTATATCTGGGAGTACTTCTCACCTGTTGCCGGCCGGATACCAGAATCTATGGCGGCATGACGCCGGCTGCTGAAGAATTTGCACAGCTCTGTCAAAGGCATGGTCTCTCCTTTACAGACTACCTGTCAGACGAGGCCTTCGCGCTGAAAAATGCCGACGCAACTGCCGAAGCAGCGGTCGCACTGGCAATCGATCTGCTTCCGGTCACAATCCGCGGAACCCGTATACTGGTTACCGGCGGCGGCAGAATTGCCCGCAGCCTGATACGTATTCTCTGTGCAATGGGCGCACAGGTGTTTGCTGCTGCACGTTCCGCGTCCCAGAGATGTGAAATGGCACTTCTGGGCGCAACGGTACTGCCGCTGACAGAACTATCCCGTCCGGCAGGTTCACAGGGCGGCATCCTCTCGACTGTCCGGCTGGTATTCAATACCATTCCGTCCCCGGTTTTCGGCAGGGAAGAACTGGTCAAAATGCCGGCTGATACGCTGATTATAGAACTCGCATCCAGTCCGGGCGGATTCAAGCCCGAAGCAGTCAGCAGCAGCGGCAGAGTCATTGTCCGTGCGCTCTCACTTCCCGGAAAAACTGCGCCGGAATCCTGCGCTGAATGGCTGAAAACGCTGATCTGCGAAATTGACCCGATGCTTATGACCCATTTATAAAGGAGATGAATACCTATGCCTGCTCCTCCGCTCCGACTTGGCTTTTGCATGACCGGCTCCTTCTGCACCTTCCAGCGGGCTTTTGAACAGATGGAGCGCTGTGCTGCCGCCGGATATGAGATCCTGCCGATCTTTTCCTTTAATGCCGCTACCCTTGATACCCGTTTTGGCAAAGCAGCCGACCATATCAACCGCGCCCGGTTGATTTCCGGGCACGAACCCATCCTGACCATTCAGGACGCGGAACCGCTGGGACCAAAGAATATGACCGATCTGCTGCTGGTCTGCCCGTGTACCGGCAATACGCTGGCAAAACTGGCTAACTCAATTACCGATACAACAGTCACAATGGCCGTTAAAAGCCATCTGCGCAGTGAAAAACCGGTGATCCTCTGCCTTGCAACCAATGACGCTCTGCGCGGCAGTGCCAAAAATATCGGTGCGCTGCTCAACCAGAAAAACTGCTATTTTGTTCCCTTCGGTCAGGATGATTCGGCTAAAAAGCCTTCTTCTCTGGTCGCCGACTTCAGCTGTATTCCGCAGGCTCTGGAAGCTGCCCGCCGAGGACAGCAGCTCCAACCGGTATTATTTTAACTGATTTCATTCCAAACAATGACCGCCGGATATACAGATACCCGGCGGTTTTTATTTTATCATGCTCTGCGCGGCGCATCCGGCGAATACAGCCGCATATACCGCGAAAACAGCAGTTCGGTGCACAACTGCAGCTTATAATATCCGGCACGTTTGGAATCAGGCGTTCCCAGCTGAACCACCTCGTCAAACATGGCATGAATCAATGGGTCACGGGTCTGGCTGAGCAAAATCAGCGTTACGCCACGGCTTTTCAGCTGCTCTATAACCTGTCTTCCCTGGCCAAGTACATAATTTCCATCGACCGACAGAAAAATAGCCAGATCGCCGGGTTCCATTGTCCGGGCACGCTCGGCGTGATCTTCTACCAGATCATAGCTTTCGGTATAGCGCCCAATCGACAAAAACAAAAATTGCAGCTGCTTAGCGAGCAATCCCGGCTGATAAAAGCCATACAGCGCTACATCCCGTGCATCATGAATCCGCCGGCAGACGCCGTCCAGCTGCTCAACTGATACAGTCTTTTCAAACCGCATCAGCGAATCGGTAATATTAGCGGTATAGGAGTCGATTGCTTCCCTGTCGCCATCATCATACGGCAGCTCTACCAGATAATCTTTGGTGGAAGCATTGACGCTGTGCCGGTAATGCACGGTAATCTGCTTGAGCTGGGCAAAGCTCTCATACCCCAGCGAACGGACAAACCTGCTCACCGTTGCAATCGAAGCGTAACAGGCGCCGGCAATTGTCTGAACAGACAAAGAATCCAGCGTCATGATATGAGAAAGAAAATACCGCGCAATTGTGCGGTTGGAATCATTGTCAGCAGACGAATCAACGATAGCCTGCAACTGATGAATCAGATCGCTGTGCATGAAGTCCTCCTGAATATACAAATCTGATATCAATATCAACTTTTATTTGCCAGTCTACAGATAACAGTTGATATGAGAGTATTATAATACAAATCGACAAAAGGTTCAAGAGAGGTACAAAACAGTCCTCCTGTCTGCAACAATTTTACCCGGTGTACTGTCACCCTCTTGACAATAATCCGATTTCGTATTATTATATAATATGGATTCGTATTTTAAAAAGGAGGAAGACCTATTGCCGAATGAAGATAACACACGCAATCAGCAACAGCTGCTTCGTCAGATCCGTCAGATTATGACCGCTATCAACCAGATCGACGGTACCTATTACCTCGCCGCCAAAAAAATGGGCGTCAATGAAAATGAACTGGCACTCTTATATGCCATCGGTGACGGACAGCCGCACTCACAAAAGGAAGTCAGCGAGCAATGGCTGATTCCACGCACTACGATCAATACGATTGTTACAAAATACCGGGAAAAAGGATTGCTGACCCTGCACAGCATCGAAGGTCATCGCAGAGAGATGCACCTTTGCCTGACAGACGCGGGAAAAGCATACTGTAATGAACTGTTAAAGCCTGTTTATGCCGCTGAAACTGCTGCGCTGTCACAAACACTGCAAAGCTGCTCAGAAAGTTTTATAGAAGGATTTTCCACTTTCAGCCAACTGCTGGAACAGCAGTTTCAACAGTCAATCCTTGCCCCACCAGGAAAGGAAGAAACGACTCATGAGAATTAAACTGTCAGACCATTTCAACCGTCGTAAACTGATTCGTTTTACGCTGCCATCGATGGTCATGATGATTTTTACATCCATTTACAGCGTTATCGACGGACTGTTTGTCTCCAACTTTGTCGGCAAAACACCGTTTGCCGCTATCAACCTGATTATGCCGCTGCTGATTATCGTCGGCGCACTGGGATTTATGATCGGTACCGGCGGTACCGCAATTGTCTCTAAAACACTGGGTGAAGGAAAAAAGGAACTGGCAAACCGATATTTTTCGATGCTGGTTTACGTTACAGCCGGCGGCGGCATTCTGTTTGCAATTGTCGGTGAAATTTTCCTGCCGACTGCATCGGTGCTGCTTGGGGCAGAAGGCGAGATGCTGGAAAACTGCATCCTGTACGGCAGGATTTTGCTGGCATCCATGCCCTTTTTCATGCTGCAAAACGTCTTCCAGAGCTTCTTTGTCACGGCAGAAAAACCGCATCTCGGACTGGCGGTAACGGTTGCCGCCGGTGTTACCAATATCGTACTGGATGCACTTTTTGTTGCTGTTTTCCAGTTCGGGCTTGCAGGTGCAGCATGGGCAACTGCTATCAGCCAGACCATTGGCGGACTGTTCCCGATTATCTACTTTGTCCGCAAAAATGACAGCCTGCTGCGTCTGACAAAAACCTCCTTTTCAGGGAAAATTTTGCTGCATACCTGTACCAACGGTTCTTCTGAGCTGATGAGCAATATCTCCGCTTCCATTGTTACGATGCTGTACAACTTTCAGCTGATGCGGGTAGCAGGAGAAGATGGTATTGCTGCTTATGGCGCAATTATGTATGTCAGTTTTATTTTCTGTGCTATTTTTATTGGATACTCGGTCGGAATTGCACCTGTTATCGGATATCATTTCGGTGCAGGCAACAGCAGTGAACTGAAAAATCTGCTGAAAAACAGCCTGATTCTGATTGGAATCGGCGGATTCCTGATGACGGCGTTGTCCTTTGCACTGTCGGCGCCGATTTCAAAGATATTCGTCGGATATGACCAGGCACTGTATCAGCTGACGGTCAGAGGATTCCAGATTTACGCATTCTCCTTCCTGTTGTGCGGTATCAATATTTTCGGTTCCGCATTCTTTACCGCTTTGAACAATGGACTGCTTTCAGCGGTTATCTCCTTTTTGCGGACGCTGCTCTTCCAGTTGGTATGTGTACTGATTCTGCCGGTATTCTTGGGTGTCGACGGCATCTGGCTGGCAATTACCGCCGCGGAACTCGCAGCGCTGGTTGTTACTGTCAGCCTGCTGGTTGCCAACCGGAAAAAATATCGGTACGGATAAACCGTGTCCGCTATGGGTCATGCCTTATTCAGGCATGACCTTTTTTAATAGAAACTCACTTCAGACAAAACAGACATTTTGTCAATTGCCATTTAGCTGTGAATATTGTACAATAAAAACGATAGAGAAAGAGAAATATCGATAAATGGAGGTGCAGCATGATTCTGCACGATTTTTATGTCGGGGCGTCGTTTGACGCATATACCTGGTTCGGTGCACATCCTGCCGAACAGGGGTTTGTTTTCCGTGTCTATGCCCCTGAGGCGCAAAAGGTTGCCCTCTATGGAGACTTCAATGGCTGGCAGGAAGAAGACATGCAGCTGATCGGTACCAGCGGCGTGTGGGAAATTACTATTCCACAGGCTGTAGAAGGTCAGCTGTATAAATATGTAGTTTACTCTAAAGAAGGCTGGAAATGTGAACACTGTGACCCTTACGGCTTTTCGATGGAGCTTCGGCCCAAGTCGGCTTCCCGTCTGGTCAGACTCGACGGATATACCTTTTCGGATGATGGCTGGATGAAACACCGGCAGACATCTTTTGACCGGCCGGTAAATATTTACGAAGTACATCTCGGTTCCTGGCGTACAGCTGCTGACCGCGAAAACGGCTGGTACAACTATGAAGAAATTGCCGACCGGCTGATTCCTTATGTAAAGGAAAGCGGCTATACCCATATTGAGATGATGCCCCTTTCCGAACATCCTTCTGACAATTCCTGGGGATACCAGAA
>DVLW01000246.1 GCA_018715285.1 Candidatus Faecivivens stercoripullorum
CTGATGATCGGGATACCGCTGGTTTTACTGGCAGTCGGTCTGCTGGTGCCGGGATGGCTGGAGATTGTGGCTTATGTCGTGATGTCGGTGCTGTTCTTGCTGGGACTTTTCGTTCCCATATATATTGTCGGTAAGAAATATGAATAATAATTTCAGCGCCTGTCGGGTTCCCGATGGGCGCTGTTTTCCATTGGTAGTCTTTCGGACAAAAATCTGATATAATAGATGCAGATATTTCAATCATAAAGAAATCTTAAAACTTTCATGGATTTGTTTTTAAAAGATAATCCGCTATAATTAAGGTATAGAAGGAGTGCGTTTGACATGTACAATATTTTGATTGTGGATGATGAAAAGGATATCGTCCACGCCCTGAAAATCTACCTTTCTTCCGAATCCCAGTACCGTACCTTTTCGGCCTTCACCGGCAAAGAAGCGCTTGCAGTCCTGGAAAAGGAAGAGATACATCTGGTACTGATGGATATCATGATGCCGGAAATGGACGGTATCTCGGCACTTTCCGTCCTTCGGGAAAAAAGCAATGTCCCGGTTATCCTGCTGACCGCCAAAAGCGAGGATACCGACAAGATCATGGGACTGAACATCGGCGCGGACGATTACGTCACCAAACCGTTCAATCCGGTCGAACTGCTTGCACGGGTCCGCTCTCAGCTGCGGCGGTATATGAAACTGGGCGGCTCCAAGTCGGCTGGAAATGATGGTGTCCTGCGTGTCGGCCCGTTTGAACTGGACGACAAGACCAAAACCCTGACTCAGGACGGCGAACCGGTTTCCCTGACACCGACTGAATACAAGATTGTTCAGCTGCTGATGTCCCGTCCGGGAGAGGTGCTCTCTCCGCGGGAAATCTACCGGCAGGTCTGGAAGGATGAACCTTATGGTGCCGACTCGACCGTTGCCGTGCATATCCGTCATCTGCGGGAAAAGCTGGAAATCAATCCGGCAGAACCGCGTTATCTGAAAGTCGTCTGGGCACAAGGGTATAAACTGGTTGGCGAATGACCTGCTCTGCTTTAAGGAGAAGATACGATGATTGACAATATCATACGAAAACCACTGGTCAAGGTGACAGCTTTTCTGCTGTCGGTGGTGCTGGTGGTGACAACCGGTCTGACGCTGCTGGCGTTTTCTTACTGCTCGGCGGAGTCGTTTTATCTGACCGGCAGCAGCGGCGTTTATAATTCGACCATGATTACCGGTGTGCTGAAAAGTACCGCAGGCAATATCTTCCAGAAGTATATATACGAGGGAAAAGACTCAGTTTTGCAGCGCTATCCGCCCACTGATACCAACCTTCGTTTTCAGCTTACACCGGATGAAGGAGAAATCGTTACCAACGTCTCCGAGGACGAAACCGGCTTGCAGTATAGTACCTGGTACGGCTGGTATACACTGGATAAATACGGCCAGATGTATTATGAGTCGCTGGAATCTCAGCCGGGAGTGGGTGAGGATTACTATTTGGATGGGTATCTCGAAGATAATGAGCTGACCATGCATACCGTAACCATCCGGGTGGCAATTGCCGATCCACTGGTTAAGGCAGACCAGCTGTCCTTTCTGGTACGGATGTATAATACGCTGTTTGAGATTCGCTATCCACTGATTCTGGTTTTGACCGGAGCGTTGATTCTGACTGTGCTCAGCCATATTCTGCTGTTTTGCGGCTGTGGGCGCAGGGCCGGTTCGGATGCGGTGTATCCCGGATGGCAGGAAAAAATTCCGCTGGATGTATATATCTGCCTGTTCGGATTTGGTATTATTTTTACTTTTACTTTGTCGGCTTCGGCTTGGGACAGCATTACTTACGGCGGTGCAGCCGATCTGTATTTTTCGATGATGATCTCGGGCCTGTTTATGTTGATGGGGGTAATTTTGAGCGAACTGACTGCTTGCAGCCTTGCAATCCGGTTTAAGATGCATGGCTGGTGGAAAAATATGTTGGTCGTCAAGCTGACGGTTGCTGGTTTCCGGCTGCTGAAAAAGATCTGGAATCGGCTGTTTGCCGGTATGCTGCACACCCTGGGAGATTTCTTCCGGACACTGCCGTATGTCTGGCGCGGTGTTCTCGCTGCCGGTGCGGTACTGCTGGGACAGATGCTGCTGACGATGCTGATGATGACCGGGAGCGGGTTCTGGATGTTTATCTGGCTGCTGGTGGACTTTGTGGTGCTGCTTATGGCCGGTATGCTGCTCAGCCAGATGAAGCGCCTGCTGGATGCCGGAAAAAGAATGGCGGGCGGAGATTTTGACTTCCGCGTCGATACCGACGGGATGCTGCATTCTTTCCAGGAACACGGGGAAGACCTCAACGCCATCAGCGAAGGAATGGTTCATGCCGTTGACCAGAAGATGCGCTCCGAACGGATGAAAACCGAGCTGATTACCAACGTTTCCCATGATATAAAAACGCCTCTGACCTCTATCGTCAATTACGCCGACCTCCTCAGCAAGGAACAGCCGGAAAACGAACGGATGCGGGATTACATCGAAGCACTGTCCCGTCAGTCGTCCCGTCTGCGCAAGCTGATCGAGGACCTTGTCGAGGCGTCTAAGGCGAGCACCGGCAACCTGTCGGTGGATTTGCAGCCATGTGAACTGGGGGTACTGATCGAACAAACCGCCGGTGAATATCAGGACCGTCTGGAACAGAATGGACTGGAACTGGTGGTTGAAGCGCCTGAACAGCCGGTCGAGGTATTGGCTGATTCGCGGCGTATCTGGCGGGTGCTGGATAACCTGATGGGCAATATCTGCAAGTACGCTCTTTCAGGGACTCGTGTCTATGTCACGCTGGAAAAGGACGACTGTGCACGGCTGACCCTGCGCAATATCTCCCGCGACCGTCTGGGAATTTCGGCAGATGAACTGATGGAACGTTTTGTCCGCGGTGATACCTCCCGGTCGACCGAAGGCTCCGGACTGGGGCTGTCGATTGCACGCAGCCTGATGGAATTGCAGCATGGTAAACTGGAGCTGAAAGTGGATGGCGACCTGTTCAAGGTGGTACTGACTCTGCCGCTGCTGGACCAGTCCCAGCAACACAGGACGGTATCCGCTCAGCCGGAAGAGCCGTCTGCCGGAGAATCGCAGCAGCCGGAAAAGATGGAACTGACGGTACAGCCAATACCCGGTCAGTATGGTGTAAACTGGGAAAAGGTACCTGCGTCCGATCAAACGGATAACAGCTGGCGTACTCCGTCTCCCCGTGAACCATCGCCCAACAGATTCGCTCCTGCCGCCGAAAAGAAACAGGACCGCCGCAAACGCCGCGGGGAAACTGCACGCAAGGTGGAAAGACGGGTTGAAAAGCGGATGAATCATGTGTTCAAAAGTATGTTCGAACCGTTGGACGATCAACCCCATTCGCAAAACTGAATAACCGTAGCGGTTTTATATCACGACAGCCCTGACAGAATTGCGGGGCTGTCTTTTTTGTACTTTTTTCAGGGAATGCCATTTAGTATACTTTTCGGTTCGACGATGTCCGTTTGGGATGCACCGCAAACAGCACGATCATTGCCACGCCTGCGCTTACCAGCAGTGTATCGGTGTTATCCCAGAGCGGAACTGACAGGTCAGGAGACTGGTAAATCCCGGACTGGTACAAAATCGTATCCGTGCTGAGCAGCTGTAAGCTGCATAGTTCCCGTACGGATATTCCCATCCTTCTGCGGCTTTGCAGGCTGTAATCCCATTCCTGCTCATTCCAGTATCCGCTGCATACCGCTTCCAGATCAGACAGCCGGACATGGTAATAATCCCAGTCCTGCTGAGAAAGTACGGCCTGATCTTCCATCAGCGGCTGCTGCGCCGTCAAAAAGGGGACTGCGTACCGCCATCCGGTTTCCAACCCTGGAAAACTCCTGATGCCATAACCGGCCGGAATGGATGGAGCGCCTTCTGTCTCGGTCGGGAAAAAGAGGATTTCGGTTCCTGCATCCAGCACCAGTGCCGGGATACGGTCACTGCCGTCCCAGGAATAGTAGATCACATCGCATGGAAGCGTATATTCCCGGACGATTCCTTCCTGGAACATCAGCGTCTGTGCGGAAGAAAACAGCGGTGCAAACCCGGCAAAATTGGTCGCTTCCAGCGGCAGTCCGGCATAAGCACCATCTGCATTGTAGGATGAGGCAGCCGGAACAAATTCCTCACCCAGCTGTTTTTGTATCACAAAATGCAGCTGCCATTGCTGAACAGCCCGCACACCGGCGGTTATCAGGCAGATACATCCGAGTAACAGAAGCAGCCAGCGGAGTAGCTGTATTGCTTTCTTTTTCACCGATTTCTCCCTTCCGGGTGGAAAACTTTGCGGTAACTTCCGCAGGATTTTCGAACCGACTGATGATAAGGCCCCGCTCAATTTGTGAGCGGGACCGTTTTCTGCAAGTAGCTTTGTGCAGTACAGATAGCCGACTTAGGGTTAAGCACAGCGTCAGCCGTAGAGCGAGTCGATTTCGTTGATGTCGTCGACGTCGGTTCCGAGCATATCCTTGTCGCTTGAAATCGCCATCGCCAGCTCACGGGCATATGCACGTTTGCGTTGTTCAGAGACCTCGGGATCTTTTTCCATCTCGCGCAGCCTGCTGATCGAGCCTTGCACACTGTCGATACGGGAGCTCGGCTTCAGGATGAGGGCAACGACGACGATTACGACAATGATCGGGAACAGCGCGTCCATCAGCTTGCCGACTGCCCAGCTGCCTACTTTCAGCAGTAACATGTACGCACATCCGCCGACCGCCAGTACCACCGTTTGCACCAGTACCGTTCGGATGCGCGCGCCTCTAAATCGGATAAAGGTAATCAGGCAGTTGAAGATGTAGCCGGTCAGGAACAGTCCGGTCATCGATTCGACAAAATCGCTGTCTATGATATCCTCATAGTTGTTGCCCAGCATGGGCAGAATCAGATTATGCATGAAGGTGAACCATATTAGCCCACCGATTATCCCGAACAGTATGTAATGCCAGCAGAGAAGTTGTTCACGGAGGGTATAAACAGGTTTTTCTTTTTTGCGCCTGTGGCTTTTTTTCTGCTGCGCAGGTTTTGATACTGTGCTGCCCGTCGGACGGGCAGCGGATGACCGGCGGAGAGATGGCGTTGCCTGCTGGGCAGATGAAGCCGGGCGGGACGTGTGTGTTGTTCCGGAATTCGCTGACGATCCAGAGCGGGCGCCGGGGGATTTCCAGCCGGACGAAGCCGGAATGGTGAATGGTCTGTTCCAAAAATCGTCGTTATCCCAATCTAACTGCGATGTTGTCGATGAGCTCTGTGACGATGTTGCAGAGCTTTGCTTTACCGGGGGATGTGAGGATGATGTCGTCTGTGAAGCAGTCGATTGCGTGGTAGATGTTGAAGGACGGGAAGATGACGCAGTCCGGGCGGCTGCCTGCTGTGCTGCCATCGTTTCTTTCAAAAGCGCGATTCTCCGCATATTTTCCTCGCGGGATTCCTGCTGCCTTTTTGCTTCCGCTGCGGAGAGACGATTGTTCTGAGATGCCATAAAAATCCTTCTTTCCAGCATGTTTTCAGAGACAAGAATCCCCGTTACACAAAATACTTTGGATAACGGGGATTGCATTTTTCATGGGACAGCGCCTGATTAGATCTTGAGCAGGTCAGAGAAGGTGGACAGGTTGTAGGTACCTTTGCCGCACTTGGTAGCTTCGCCGATAGCAGCGCATTCCATACCGCCAGCGATAGCAGCGTCCAGACCAGCTTCAGCGTCCTCAACGACCAGGCAGTCTTTGGGGTCCATACCCAGGAACTCAGCAGCCTTCAGGAATACTTCGGGATCGGGTTTGGACTTGGTGATGTTGTTGCCGTCAGAGACAGCGTCGAAGTAATCACCCAGACCCAGCTGGCCGAGGATGAAGGGAGTGTTCTTGGAAGAAGAGCCGATAGCCAGTTTCAGGCCCTTTGCGCGCAGACCATCCAGAGTCTCTTTGACTTCAGCCGACAGATCAGCGGGAGACATGTTCTTGAGCAGCTCACGGTAGAGGTCATTTTTCTTGGTGCAGCATGCTTCTTTCTGAGCCTCGGTCATCGGTTCGCCGTTGTAACGCTCGAGGATGATTTCAAACGATGCCATTCTCGAAACGCCGCGCAGACGGTTATTGATTTCCTCGTCAAAGTAGATGCCCAGCTCGTCAGCCAGAGCTTTCCATGCCTGATAGTGATATTTGTCGGTAAAGCAGATAACGCCATCCAGGTCGAATACGACAGCTTTCTGTTTCATTGGAACCAGTCCTTTACTAAAAATTCTGATAAACATACAGTTATCTAATTTTATTATAATACATTTTTCCGGATTGGTCAAGTAGTTTTAGAAAAAACTGACAATTTTTTTACATAGCGGCCTTCGCGCGCGTGCGCATATGTGGGCACAGCCCACACTCTTTTATTTCATTTTCTTTTATTTTGTTTTATTTTATTTAGTGTCATTTTTGCAGCAAAAAGAGGGGTTTCTGCGACAAAATCCCGCGTTTCTGCAACGTAAACATAAATATTATCTGATAAAATTTCACATCTCATTCATAATCAACATTTTTGTAACACTGCGTTACTCAAAATTATACGGTTAGTTT
>DVLW01000003.1 GCA_018715285.1 Candidatus Faecivivens stercoripullorum
TTTTTGATACCGTCAGAACTGGCTGACAGGTGAAGACTTGACCGCTTGCAGGAAATCCTCGGGTGCACGCTCAAAGCGCAGCCGTGCAAAATCTGCTTCCGGCATCTTTTCTCTGAGATAAGGGAGCCCTATTTCCAGCTCATTTTCCCGGAACCCGACCTGTTTATCGGTCAGCAGTGCAAAGCCGAAGTCGGTATACAGTTTGATTGCCCGGTAGCTGCCCGGCTGGGTATGCAGATAGACCGGATAATCTTCTTCCGGGATATCTTTCATCACCGCCGACAGCAAAGCACGTCCAAGCCCGTGTCCTTCGTATTCTTTGCGAATTTTGTACCAGTGGATGGTGGTCACACTGCCGTATGCTTTCCATGCAAAGCAGGTCCCGACCGGTGTATCATTCTGATCGCAGAGAAACAGGCATTTCCGGAAAAATTCTGCTTCACGCGGCTGGTAAACGTCTGCAAAATACTGCTGCATATAATCCCGGTATTTTTCCGGCTCGTGGTCAAACGGGAACCCGTACCAGATGTCCAGTTCTTCTTTCCGGCATGGGCGAATCGTGAACCCTTCCGGGAGTTCAGACAGTGCGTTTTTATGGAGCGCTTTGCAGCACATAAAAAGATTGCATCCTTCGATATCAGGCATTTTTTATCCTTTCCAGCATCTAAGCTGTATACCAAAAATCCCCTGCTGAAAACAGACAGGGGATAGATGGAACCGAAAGTGAATAAACGAAAAAAGATGTCCGTTGAATTACCCAGTCACAACCGCGACTGCTTAGTTTAAGTTACGCACAACAGAGCCTGTCGGAACGCAGGCGAACAGCGCGAACTGGCAGCGGAAGCATTCCGCCGCGATCAAGGCTGCGCGGGCTCCGCGCCGAGGTCTTCGCCGTTGGATTCGCAGACTTTCTTGTACCAGTAGAAGGAATCCTTGCGGCTTCTGGACATATCGCCGGTGCCGTCGTCATATTTATCAACGAAGACAAAACCGTAACGTTTGCGCATCTCACCGGTCGAAGCAGATACCAGGTCAATGCAGCCCCACATGGTGTAACCCATCAGGTCGACGCCGTCCAGCTCGACTGCGTCTTTCATTGCCTTGATATGGTCGCGGAGGTAGTCGATACGGTAGGTATCGTGAACCGAACCGTCTTCCTCTTTGGTATCCAGTGCGCCGAGGCCGTTTTCAACGACAAACATCGGTTTCTGGTAACGGTCATAGATATTGTTCAGTGCAATACGCAGGCCGGTGGGGTCGATCTGCCAGCCCCAGTCGGAGGCTTTCAGGTAGGGGTTCTTGCGGCCAAAGGACATGTTGCCGGCGGTGGTTTCCTTTTCAGGTGCGGTACCGACGACCAGCGTCATGTAGTAGGAGAAGGAAATAAAGTCGACAACGCCTTTCTTCAGCTCATCCAGTTCGCCCGGCTGGATATCAAGGGTAATGCCTTTGCGTTCATACTCTTTGAGCTTGTAGTTGGGATAGTAACCACGGGCATGAACGTCCATATAGAAGTAGGAACCGTTGTTCATTGCCTGAACGTTGAGCAGGTTGTCGGCAGGATTGCAGGTCTCAGGATAGGACTGCATAAACGCGATCATGCAGCCGACCTGGTAGTTCGGGTCAATCTCATGTGCCATCTGGACAGCTTTTGCCGAAGCGACAAACTGGTAATAGGTCGCATTCGCCAGAATCTGAGGATCAGCAGAGGGAACGCCTGCTTCCATCCAGCCGCCATGGTTGATGCAGTTGATTTCGTTGAAGGTCAGCCAGTATTTGACTTTGCCTTTGTAGCGCTCGAAAATTGCCTTGCAGTAACGCAGATAGCAGTCGATGGTCCGTCTGTCAGCCCAGGAGTTCCATGCATGGGTCAGACCCAGGGGAGTCTCATAGTGGGAGATGGTGACCAGCGGCTCGATGCCGTACTTCTTGCACTCGTCAAAAACTGCGTCATAGAATGTAAGACCTTCTTCGTTGGGCTGTTCTTCCATGCCGGTCGGGAAGATACGCGACCAGGAAATGGACAGACGGAAGCACTTGAAGCCCATTTCGCCCATCAATGCAATATCTTCTTTATAATGATGATAAAAATCGGTTGCTTCGTGGTTGGGGTAGAGATACTCGTCAAACTGGGTGAAGTGTGCACCTTCGGGAAGATTGTTGACGCCGAACATGGTGGTGGTATGTTTGCTGCCGTCGGGCAGAACATAGGTCAGTACACGAGGGGAATCCTTGGTACCGCCGGTCAGAACGTCATCAATCGACGGGCCGCGTCCGCCTTCGTTCCAGCCGCCTTCGTACTGGTTGGCTGCGGTCGCGCCGCCCCAAAGGAAGTCTTTACGAAATGCCATAGTTATTACCTCTTTCTGTCAGTATTTATGTACAGCCCGTTTCCGGGTCTTCACATCTTGGGTTCAGCCGAGATGAATCACATCATCCGGGAATCCGCCGAGTGACGGCGATTCCGGGTCATCAAAGGTAAATTCCCGGTCAAAGTGCATCCGCTCATAATGTCCGGGCGTTACACATCCCCATGCCGGAAGCAGCGAAGTATTCGGGTCACCGGTGATGACAAAGTTTGCAAACGCACTCCGCATCGCCTTCATCATCCGGTCCTTGACCTCTTTTGCATCCGGTGCAGCATCAGGAACAGGGCCGTCCGCACTGCCGCCCATATGCAGCGTTACCGCATCCTGCGAGTGGTGAGCGGGCGGATAATCAAAGGAATAGGTCCAGACCTTTCCGCCGCGTCCTGCAAGAATCTGCGCGAGGTTGTCTCCGTGAGAACGGTACATATAATCGGAAAAAACCTTGACCCAGCAGTCAACTTTCGATTTATCATCCGCTGCATCTTTTGCCAGTTCCGCAAAAGCCTCTTCGGCGTATTTGCTGCGGTCACCGAACAGTTCGGCAGCAATGCCAGGAGCAGCCTCCAGCAGATGCGGATTGAACGCAAAGAACATTAGCTCATGCAGGTTATTGCCGATCAGGGTATTGCCCATCCAGCCGTTTTCCGAACGGATATCTTCTTTCCAGTCAAGCGGAATCAGTTCACCATCCGCAACCGGCCCGAACAGGCAGGTTGACCCGGCACTCTTTGCAAACTCCAGCTGCGCTTCGAGAATCTTTTCGACCGGACAGCTGAGGATTTCCTTTATATCCGCAAGTCCCAGAATGTCAAGATACCGCTGTGACAGGATACGGGCTGTCTCGGGTGTCCGTACTGCCATAATGCCGCCAGATGAGAGGATTGCCTTGGTAAACAGCGGCTTTGCTTTGGGTGTCAGCATCATCGCGCCGACTGATTTCCCGCCGGCCGATACACCATGCAGTGTGATATTCTCCGGGTCGCCGCCGAACGACGCGATATTCTTTCTGACCCACTGCAACGCGCACAGCTGGTCATACATTCCAAGGTTACCGTCCGCTTCACATCCGGGCAGCCGGTCTTTTAAATAGAGGTAACCCAGCGCACCCAGCCGGTAGTTGATCGAAACGACCATCAGCTGTGCGTCCTCTTCGGTGACCAGCGTAAACAGTCCGCTGTCTCTGCCCGAACCGGTCTGGAAAGCGCCGCCGTGGATGTCAAACAAAACGGGAAGCGGTTTGCCGGTACGGTTTTCTTTTGGATACACGATATTAAGTGAAAGGCAGTCTTCCGAAAACGGTCCTTCAACCGGTCCGCGCATGTCCTGCGGGTTCTGAATCGACTTGGCACCGTACGCAAAACAGTCCACTCCATCCGGAAATTCAGCCGGGACAGGGCGTTCAAACCGTCTGGCATGGGCATAGGGGATGCCGCGGAAAAAGGCGGCGTTTGCTTCTGTCAGCCCGCGGAACAGACCGGATGGCGCAGAAATTGTACAGATATCCATAAAAACCACCTTTCAAGTTTACTATCTTTATGATAAAACACCTGAGCATGTTTGTCAAGAACCGACAGGTGCAATTTCACCTTTTGAAAAGAATGTAAAGACAGGATACTGGGTAACTATAAGTATAAACATGGAAAATTCAGGCAGAAATTGCAATTTTGACAGAGACTGTTTTCTTTTACTGTCTAAAACCGCCAAAGTTTTACGGAAAAGTTTTACTCCAAACAATCGGATTTCGCAAAATAGCTCTTGTACAGCATGGATAAATATGCTATAATAACTCTTGTCGAATTCATCTTTATTAGATAATTTGCATAGCCAGTTGGGAATGGCAACCGTTCGCCATTCCACCAGATAGAAAGGATTGATTATTTATGAAACAGTATGATGCAGCCAATATCCGCAACATTGCGGTCGTCGGTCACAGCGGCTCGGGTAAAACAACGCTGGTTGAAGCGCTTGCTTACCGTACCGGCGCTGTTGACCGTCTGGGTAAAGTGACTGAAGGCAATACCATCTCTGACTATGATCCCGAAGAGATCAAACGCACTTCCTCTCTGAACCTTTCTATCGTTCCGATCGAGTATTCCAATACTAAGATTAACCTTTTGGATGCACCCGGTCTGTTCGACTTTGCACTCGGTCAGACTGAGGCTATCCGTGCTGCCGGTACCGTCCTGATCGCTATGTCCGGTAAATCCGGCCTGACTGTCGGCGCACAGAAGGCTTTCCGTGAAGCAGAAGCCCTTAAAAAACCCCGTGCAATCTTCATCGGCAAGATGGATTCCTCTCATGCCGATTTCTATAAAGTACTGGAAGAACTTAAACATCAGTTCGGCGCTCAGATCTGCCCGGTCGTCGTTCCTTATATGGAAGACCACAAGGTTAAATGCTATATCGACCTGATCGGCATGAAGGCATATACTTATGAAAACGGCTCCCGTCAGGAAGTCAAACTCCCCGATATGGGCCACCGTCTGGAAGGTCTGGTCAGCGCAATCTCCGAGGCTGTCGCTGAGGTTGACGATGATCTGATGGAAAAATACTTCTCCGGTGAGGAATTCACCATGCTGGAACTGGTACAGGGCCTGCACAAGGGTATCTTTAATGGTACCATCACGCCTGTATTCAGCGGCAGCGCTCAGGAACAGCAGGGTCTGACCCTTCTGCTCGGCGCTATGGTTTCGATGTTCCCGTCCGCAACTGAGGTCGCTCGTGAAGAAGGCGAGACTGAGGATGAGGTCATCGAGGTCAAGTGCGATATCGAAAAACCCACCTGTGCATATGTCTTCGCAACGGTTGCTGACCCGTTTGTCGGCAAACTGTCCTATGTCAAGGTACTGTCCGGCAAGATTACCGCCGATACCGAGCTGCTCAACACCCGTACCGGTGTGACTGAGCGTCCCGGCAAACTGCTGTTTGTCCGCGGTAAGAAACAGGAAGAAGTCAAGGAAGTTACCGCAGGCGATATCTGCGCAATTTCCAAACTGACCGCCAATACCGGCGATTCTCTCTGCGACCCGGCACGTCCAATCACTTTGGCACGTCCCAACTTCCCCAAACCCTGCTATTCGATGGCAGTCAAGGCAAAAGGCAAGGGCGACGAGTCCAAGATCTCGACTGCAATTGCCCGTATCCTCGAAGAAGATCCCACTCTGTCCTATACAACTGATCCTGAGACCCGTGAACAGATTCTGTCCGGTCTGGGTGAACAGCATCTGGACGTTACCGTTTCCAAGCTGAAATCCAAGTTCGGCGTCGATGTCCTGCTTGAGACTCCGACCGTCGCTTACCGTGAGACGATCCGCAAACCGGTTAAGGTTCAGGGTAAACATAAGAAACAGTCGGGCGGCCATGGCCAGTACGGTGACGTCTGGATTGAGTTTGAGCCCTGCGACAGCGAAGGACTGGTATTTGCTGAGAACGTCTTCGGCGGTGCTGTTCCGCGTAACTTCTTCCCGGCAGTTGAAAAGGGATTGCAGGACTGCGTCAAGAAGGGTGTTCTGGCAGGTTATCCGGTTGTCGGCCTGAAAGCGACGCTGGTTGACGGCAGCTACCATCCGGTTGACTCCAATGAAATGTCCTTCAAGATGGCGGCTTCGATTGCGTATAAGAATGGTCTGCCTCAGGCTTCTCCCGTTATTCTTGAGCCGATCGGCAGCCTGTCGGTACTGGTTCCGGAAGGCGTTACCGGCGATATCATGGGCGATTTGAACAAACGCCGCGGCAGAGTTCTGGGTATGAACGCAATGCCTTATGGTATGACTGAAATCGTCGCTGAAGTTCCGATGAGCGAGATGCAGACTTATGCAACGACCGTTCGTCAGATGACGCAGGGTGCCGGCAGCTTTACGCTGGAATTCGTCCGTTATGAACAGCTTCCCGCACAGCTGGAAGCAGGTGTCATCGCCGCCAGCAAGAACAAAGACGAATAAGCACAGTGCCTGTGCTCCCTGTTTGCCGATGTGGTACCACGCTCATAGTGCTCAGCAACCATACGTTGCTTCACCGCTCGTAACAAAAGAGTCTGTGGATAACATCTGAGCGAACGTATCAGGCAGTTGAGGCGGAAAGTCACTGTCTTCTATAAATGAAAATGACTGCCGGTATGGGATTTTGTCCTGTACCGGCAGTTTTGCGGTTAGTTGTGAAAATTTTGGTGGTTTAGAAATGTCTGATTCTGTTCACTTTGGAATTATTCCTGAAATCGATGGTACAAGAGATTATTCTCAATTTGACAGCTTTGAAGAAGTTTGCAGGCTTCACCGATGTATCGAAATAGGGAATGAATATGCCAATAAATGGGTGAATCAATCAGGGCATATATCGACTTTTGCCTGTACACTCGAACGCCCATTCTGTGGCATTGATTATTGCGGTGTTACACTGATTCCACCAGATTCACTGCCTGAGCTGCTGGGTATTATCCGGCTGGATGCTAAAAGGGAAGCGGCTGTCTTCAATTTGATGATTTTGATTGAAAAAGCAATTGAAAATGGGAATTTTCTGATTGTTTATGGTGTATGATAAAAATACTGTTTGTCTTGTAGAAATACCGGGTTCTGACCCGAATTTTGCGCAAAAAACCGCGTAAAATCGGGGTTTGGCGGGTGTAAATTTGACGTTACAAAACAGAATAAAGGGGTTGACGGCTCGGAAACTTGCCAATTTTTCACAAAAAATTCATCGGATTCTTTCGCGGATTTTTGTGAAAACCCCTTGTTATTTTGCTGAAAATGGTGTACAATAAAGACAAATAAATCATTGGAGGTTTATTACTATGGCAGTAAAAGTTGCAATTAATGGTTTTGGACGCATCGGCCGTCTGGCTTTCCGTCAGATGTTTGGTGCTGAAGGTTACGAAGTCGTTGCTATCAACGACCTGACCAGCGCTAAGATGCTGGCTCACCTTCTCAAGTATGACACCGCTCAGGGCAACTACGTCCGTCAGGGTCACACTGTTGACTATCATGAGGGTGAAGGCGAAGACAACTACATCGTTGTTGACGGCAAGAAGATCATCATCTACGCTATCAAAGACGCTGCTGAATGCCCCTGGGGCGAACTGGGCGTTGACGTAGTTCTGGAGTGCACCGGTTTCTACACCTCTAAAGCTAAAGCTGAGGCTCATATCAAAGCTGGCGCTCGCAAGGTCGTTATCTCTGCTCCCGCAGGCAATGATCTGCCCACCATCGTTTACAACGTAAACCATAACACCCTGAAAGCAGACGATACCGTTATCTCCGCTGCTTCCTGCACCACCAACTGCCTGGCTCCGATGGCTAAGGCTCTGAACGAGTACGCTCCCATCCAGTCCGGTATCATGACCACCGTTCATGCTTACACCGGCGACCAGATGATCCTGGATGGCCCGCAGCGCAAAGGCGATCTCCGTCGTGCTCGTGCTGGCGCTCAGAACATCGTTCCTAACTCTACCGGTGCTGCTAAAGCAATCGGTCTGGTTATCCCCGAACTGAACGGCAAACTGATCGGTTCCGCTCAGCGTGTTCCTGTCCCCACCGGCTCTACCACCATCCTGGTTGCTGTTGTTAAGGGCAAAGACATCACCAAGGAATCCATCAACGAGGCTATGAAGGCTGCTGCTAACGAGTCCTACGGCTACAACGAAGATCAGATCGTTTCTTCTGACGTTATCGGCATGCGTTACGGTTCTCTGTTTGACGCTACCCAGACCATGGTCACCAAGATCGACGACGATACCTATCAGGTTCAGGTTGTTTCCTGGTACGACAACGAGAACTCCTACACCAGCCAGATGGTTCGCACCATCAAGTACTTTGCTGAGCTCGCTTAATTGTTAAATTACGCGGAATAGTAAAGTTCCTGAAAAGTAGTTGATCAGATGTGCTGCTGCTTACTGGCAGCAGCACATTTTTTCAGTCTGTATGAGACTTTTTTTCAGACTTGCGGTGTTCTGTTGACCGCTGGTCGGGGAGTGCGGCGTTGCCGTGTTCCTCTAAAATATGAAAGGAATGAATCACAATGACTTTTTCTTCTAAAATTGAGGATATGTGTGTCGTTGCTAAAGGCCCGAAACATGGTCCGGCTCCTATCCCCGAAGAAGGTAAATGGGTAAAAGCCTATGAGATCAAGGATATTTCCGGCCTGACTCACGGCGTGGGCTGGTGCGCTCCTCAGCAGGGCACCTGCAAACTGACCCTCAATGTTAAAGACGGTATCATCGAAGAGGCTCTGGTTGAGACTGTCGGCTGCTCTGGTATGACCCACTCGGCTGCTATGGCTGCTGAGATCCTGCCCGGCAAGACCATTCTGGAAGCTCTGAACACTGACCTGGTATGTGACGCTATCAACGTCGCTATGAGAGAGCTGT
Source organism: Candidatus Faecivivens stercoripullorum (assembly GCA_018715285.1). Classification (GTDB taxonomy): domain Bacteria; phylum Bacillota; class Clostridia; order Oscillospirales; family Ruminococcaceae; genus Faecivivens; species Faecivivens stercoripullorum. Next base: position 8,728 of record DVLW01000003.1, read on the forward strand.
TCCTGCAGATCGTTTACGGCCGCAGCCAGACCGCTTTCTCTGAGGATGGTCTGCCTGTTGGCGCTGGTCTGGACGACCTCGGCAAAGGCCTGCGTTCTCAGGTTGGTACCATGTACTCCACCAAGGCTAAAGGCGTTCGTTATCTGGAAATGGCTGAAGGCTATGTTCTGAAATGTGCTCTGGACGAGAACAACGAGGTCTGTGGCTACCAGTTCGTTAAACTGGGCAAGATGCTCGAAGACATCCGTCACGGCGCAGATCCCACAACCGCCTACAACAACAATATCGGTACTTACGGCCGTTTCGACGGTGCTGCTAAGTATATCGATCCCCGTGAAGACTAATTGAGGAGGCAGAAGAACATGGCTGTTTTTGAAGGTCAGGAAAGAAGAATGCCGAAAATTGAGGCTTGCCTCAAAGAATACGGCTTTGAGTCCCTCGACGCAGTTAAGGATTACTGCCTCGAAAAAGGTATCGATGTTGATAAAATCGTTAAGGGCGTTCAGCCCATCGCTTTTGAGAACGCTTCCTGGGCATACACCTTGGGTGTTGGCGTTGCTCTGAAGAAAAACTGCGTTAAAGCTGCTGATGCTGCTCACTATATCGGCGTTGGCCTGCAGGCTTTCTGCGTTCCCGGCTCTGTTGCTGAGCACCGCGCAGTTGGTCAGGGTCACGGCGACCTGGGCTCCATGCTGCTGAGCGAAGAAACCGAGTGCTTCTGCTTCCTGGCAGGTCACGAGTCCTTTGCTGCTGCTGAGGGCGCTATCGGTATCGCTCGTAACGCTAACAAAGCTAGACAGAAACCCCTCCGCGTTATTCTGAACGGTCTGGGCAAAGACGCTGCTATGATTATCTCCAGAATCAACGGCTTTACCTATGTTCAGACTGAGTACGATCAGTTCAGCGGCGAGCTGAAGATCGTTAAGGAAACCGCTTACTCTGACGGCGAAAGAGCTAAAGTTCGCTGCTACGGCGCTAACGACGTTAACGAAGGCGTTGCTATCATGCAGGCTGAGAAGGTCGGCGTTTCCATCACCGGTAACTCCACCAACCCTGTCCGTTTCCAGCACCTCGTTGCCGGCACCTACAAGAAATGGGCTGTCGAGCATGGCGTCAAATACTTCTCCGTTGCTTCCGGCGGCGGTACCGGCCGTACTCTGCATCCTGATAACGTTGCAGCTGGCCCCGCTTCCTATGGTCTGACCGATACCCTCGGCCGTGTCCATGGTGACGCTCAGTTCGCTGGTTCTTCCTCTGTTCCTGCACACGTTGAGATGATGGGCCTGATCGGTATGGGCAACAACCCCATGGTCGGCGCTACCGTTGCTTGTGCAGTTGCTGTTGAGGAAGCTCTCAAGAAATAATCTGCTTTAATGAGCAGTCTGCCGGTTTGACCGGTTAGTGAAAAACCCGTCCTGGAATACAGGACGGGTTTTTGCGTACAAGCAGGAAAGTTTCAGTGTGGGAAAATCCGGCTGACAACGTTCCAGATTTTTTCGATTCTTCGTTTCATCCGCGCTTCCACTCTTTGCATCCAGGCAGGGTAGCCGTCGACCGTGTACTTGTGCTGTAAAGCGGCGCCCATGATGATGAAAAGCAGCCATAGGTTGAGCCAGATAGACCAATCATATCGCATGGCTAATATAGCGTCAGGATTACGGTACAGCCGGATCATCAATTCCAGCTCGCCGAGAAAATGTCCGAGTATTAGCGCCATGATATTTCCCAGAGCAATTGCGGCGGAAACGACAGGCTTGCGTTTGGCAGTGGAAAAAAAGATGCCGCTCCAAATAAACCAGTATCCGCAGCCGGAGGTAATATCAAACAGGTAGTAATCTTTCAGCAACGTTTGGGAGATGATCGCCGTAACTACAAAGGAAGCCATTGCTCCAATGCCGATAATCAGATTTGGGGTAGGAGGGTCAACTTTAAAATCAGACATGATGTAATACCCGTAGTTTCAGTCAGAAAGATTTGTGGGTTAATGTGTCATG
>DVLW01000247.1 GCA_018715285.1 Candidatus Faecivivens stercoripullorum
TCTTGCCTGATTGTTCCAGAAGGAAAGCATATCCCGTTTGACCTTAAAGGATACCGTTTTCTTTTCATGTGCGCCAAGGTCAATCTGAACAAAGTCTTTCAGTTCCTTGACCGGACGGACAACAGATACCACGACATCATGAATATACAGCTGAACCGTTTCACGTCCCGCAACATCCGAAACGTTCTCAACATCAACCGATACATTCACCATTGTTCCATCCGTCGCATCCACTGCCTTTTCCACTTTCAGCCCGGAATAACGGTACTCCGAGTAGGAAAGTCCATACCCAAACGGGAAGAGCGGTTCATTGGGGCAATCCAGGTAGCAGGATACAAACCGATGCGGTTTTCCAACCAGCGGACGGCCGGTATTCATATGGTTATAATACACCGGAACCTGTCCGACAGTCTGCGGGAAGCTCATCGAAAGCCGTCCGGACGGGTTGACGTCACCACACAGGACATCTGCAATCGCAGGACCTGCTTCAATACCCAGGAACCAGGCCTGTACCACAGCGTCACAGAACGGCAGAATCGGACGGATTTCCATCGGGCGGCCGCTGAAAATAACTGCAATAACCTTTTTGCCCATATCATGGAGACGCTCCAGCATCTTTTCCTGATTATGCGACAGCCGCAGAATCGTCTTACTTGCCGATTCGCCGGTATCTTCCGGATGCTCACCGACGCCTGCAATGACTACATCACAGTCAGCAAGTGCCGTCAGTTCTGCCGTCTGGTCTTCCACATCCATAATTCCATGCTGCATTGCGCCCAACCGCTGGGTCATGGCAGTTGCGGTAATATTTACATTATGTTCTTTCAAACCGTTCAAAAGTGTTGCACGTTCAGCGGAATCGGCAAATGCCCAGCCGCCCAGAACATCCACACTGTCAGCAAACGGACCGGCAAGGCCGACCTTTGCATCTTTGGCAAGAGGCAGCAGTCCGCCTTCATTTTTCAGCAAAACGATACTTCTGGCAGCTGCACGGCGTGCAAGTTCCAGATGCTCTTTGCACAGGTGGACCTCTTTTTCCTTTTCGGGGTCAGCCCCTTTAAACGGGTTTTCAAACAATCCCAGCTTGTTTTTCAGCTGCAAAATCCGCAGAACTGCTTCATCAATCAGTGCAATATCAACCTTGCCCTCCTGAATCAGTTCACGGGCATAGTTCAGATAATGAGTCGACATCATCTCAATATCCGCGCCTGCTTCCAGCGCATATTTGGCTGCTTCCTTGCCATCAGCAGCAAGTCCGTGGGCAATCATCTCATGAATTGCGCTGAAGTCGGTAATTGCAACGCCGTCAAAGCCCCATTCTTCCCGCAAAATCTTACGGAACATCTTTTTATTTCCGGAAGCAGGAATACGGTCAATTGTATTGAACGAGGTCATCGCCATTGCAGCACCCGCATCAACAGCCGCTTTATATGCAGTCAGGTAAAATTCCCGCAGGGTGCCGTCCGAAATATCCACCGTATTGTAATCGCGGCCAGCTTCCGAAGCACCATATCCGCCAAAATGCTTGAAACAGGAAGCAATCCGGTCCGGTGCCGCAATATCATCACCCTGATAACCTCTTACAGACGCTTCGGTCATCCGTGCATTCAGAACAGGGTCTTCACCGGGAGATTCCATGACACGTCCCCAGCGCGGGTCACGTACCAGGTCAGCCATCGGTGAGAAGGTCAGATGTACACCGGTCACCGCACTTTCTCTTGCGGCCATTGCAGCGGTTTCTTCCATCAGCCCGGTATCAAAGCTGCATCCCATCGCAAGCGGAATCGGATAAATCGTTTTCAGGCCGTGAATAACGTCTGCCATAAACATCAACGGGATATGATGCGGCTGTTTGGCCATATGCTCTTTCTGCATCTGAATCAGCTTTTCAGCACCGAAAGCATTCAGGGTGCTTCCAAGGTAAGCAACATCTTCCGGATGCAGATTCATCTCCTTCATCGGACCGGTCAGGTCAACCGAATCCTCTGTTCCAAAAAAGTTAGGCGCCATCTGGGTCATTTCTCCCAGCTTCTCCTCAAGAGACATTGAGGCAAGCAGCTCGCGAATCTGTTTGTCGGTCATAATACGTCCTCCTGTTGATAAATTATGGAAAAGGAAAACAGCCGCATCGGGTCTTGACCCCGACCCGACTGTCATGCTCTTATTTCAGCGCGTCGTTGTATACCGCCCGTTCACCGCCGACAAAACGTGCACGGCTGCGGGCAAGAATCAGAATTGCCTCACCAATATGATCGATGCCAACCCGTACCGGTACAGCAACCGGTCTGAGGTGCATTCCAATCAGCGTCCCGCCAATGTCCATTCCGGCCACGGCGCGAACTTCTTCAACCAAGACAGGAGAATTCATGTTCTGATAGGTCACCGTCCCAAAAGAACCGCCTGCATGCATCTGCGGAACCGCGTTTACTTCATCCAGACGCCAGTAATCTGCCGCCTCCCGCTCGACAACCAGCGCGCGGTTGAGATGTTCACAGCACTGTGCAGCAAGGTAAAGGCCCTTTTCGCCCAGTACTTCCATCACGCCGTCATACACCGCCTGTGCGGCTTCCAAACTGCCAACAGATCCGATCTGCTGTCCGATGATTTCGCTGGAACTGCATCCAATTACAACAAAATCACCTTTCCGCCATGCCGTCTGCTCAAGCAGCCGGCGCAGCGCTTCCGATACCTGCTGACGAATCTCCCCGATGTGCAGGCCTGCATTTTCTCCCATAACTGACGCTTCCTTTCCACCCCGGCAGCGATCTGCCGGTACTATCAACAGTATAGCGTATTCTGCCCAAAAAGTCCAGCAAAATTATCCGCGAATTCCGTCTGCTATTCACAAAAAAATCCGGAAATTCCACCTGACATCCATTCTACCGCCGCTTTTCGATAAACCCGCAAAGCGCTGGGAACCGGATAGGATTCTTCCAGCTGGGCAAGCGTCACCGGCTGCCATTCATCCGGAAATTTGCATCCTTTTTTGCAGATCGCCAGTACACCTGTCATCTGCCATTCGATATGGGTAAACAGGTGTCTGGACTCAGACAGCGCAACCAGACGGACAGGCTGAATTCTCATACTGTCAAGCTGCTGTGCAGTCTGCTCCACCGTCAGTTTTCCATCCAGCGATGGAAATTCCCACAACCCGGCCAGCAGTCCTTTTTCTTCTCTCTGCCGCAGCATCAGATGGTCATCTGATATGATAACCAGTATCGTTTTTTCTTCCACCCGGCGCGCCTTTTTCGCCGACTTGACCGGAAACAACTCTGCCTGATCGCGCGTGCAGGCAAGGCAGTATTCCCGTACCGGACAGCTGTGACAAGCTGGCTGAGACGGCGTACAGACTCCCGAACCAAGGTCCATCATCGCCTGATTAAAATCACCGGGATACAGTGACGACGGGAAAAACGACATCGCAGTATATAAAATATCGTGAAAAGCCTTTTTGACCTGTGGACGGGTGATATCACCTTCCGCTGCCAGCAGCCGGGAAGTGACCCGCAAAAGATTTCCATCCACCGCAGGTTCCCTGATTCCAAAAGCAATTGAACCAATTGCACCGGCCGTATATTCGCCAATGCCGCAGATTGCACGCAGGTCCCGGATATTGTCCGGAAGCTGTCCGCCAAACTGTTCCATCACCTGCTGAGCACCTTTTTTCAGGTTGCGTACCCGACTGTAATATCCCAGTCCTTCCCACAGCTTTGCAAGCTGCATATCGTCTGCTTTGGCCAGTGCCGCAATATCCGGTATTGCTTCCAGAAAACGATGATAATATGGAATTACCGCTTCCACACGGGTCTGCTGAAGCATGATTTCTGACAGCCAGACATGATATGGCGTACTTTCCGTTCTCCATGGCAGCTGCCGGCCTTCCTTTTGATACCAGTCATCCAGTGCACCCGCCATCGCCGTCAGCTGTCCGATCATTTCCTCCTGTTCCAGTGGACTGAGCAATACATCAGCCGCTGTCAAAGTCTTATCACTCATGCCTGCACCGCACAATAAGAGTACCCAAGACGAAGTGCGTGTTCATTGGCTTCCTGTAAAAATGCCTTGGAAGCCGGAACACATTCTTTCATCGACTGAATCAGCGTTTCCAGACCGGTAAACGCTGTCTGACGCAGAACCTGTCCAAGCATTACAATATTGCCTAGACCTTTCAGGCCGTTTTCCTCTGCAAGCCCGGTGGAAGGAATATAAAAAGCATCGATATCGGTACGGTCGGTCTTTTTATCCACCAGCGAAGAATCGACAAAAACTCGTCCGCCTGGTTTTACAGTATCAATAAACCGGTCAAACGACGGCGTATTCAATACAACCAGTGTCTCCGGCCGGGTAATCAGCGGACAGCTGATCTCCTTATCGTCAATGCATACTGCACAGTTTGCCGTACCACCACGCATTTCCGGTCCATAGCTGGGCAGCCAGGAAACAAACCTTTCTTCAAGCATTGCAGTTTTTGCCGCAACTTTGCCCATAAACAGGACACCCTGTCCGCCAAATCCCGCAACCAGCATATTCAGTATCATAAAGTCTCTCCTTCCGACGTCCGATGCACATCTCTGTCCACAAAGTTGCCGAGCGGATAGTAAGGAATCATCTTCTCTTCCACCCATCCGAGCGCCTCAACCGGTGTCATCCCCCAGTTGGTCGGACAGGTAGAGAGGACTTCAACAATCGAAAATCCCTTTCCTTCCAGCTGACAGGTAAAAGCCTTTTTGATTGCAGCTTTTGCCTGACGGATATGTGCAACCGTATTAACTGCCGTACGTTCGGCAAATGCGACGCCGTCCACATTTTGCAGCAGTTCGCAGACCCGCACCGGGAATCCCGAATAATTCGTATCCCGTCCATAAGGCGTCGTCTGGGTAACCTGTCCGGGAAGAGTGGTCGGTGCCATCTGTCCGCCGGTCATGCCATAAATTGCGTTGTTGATAAAGATGACTGTGATATTTTCTCCGCGGGTCGCGGCATGAATCGTTTCTGCTGTGCCAATTGCGGCGAGGTCACCATCTCCCTGATAGGTGAAAACCACGTTTCCCGGTTCTACACGTTTGATACCGGTTGCAACCGCAGGTGCACGTCCATGTGGTGCCTCAACCATGTCGCAGTTAAAATAATCATACGCCATAACCGCGCATCCGACCGGGCATACACCAACCGTCTTACCCAGTACGCCCAGTTCCTCCAGACTCTCGGCAACCAACCGGTGTACAATCCCGTGGGTACATCCCGGGCAGTAGTGTGTCTCACAATCGGTCAGTCCTTTGGTCTTCTGAAAAATAACTGCCATTTTATACCCTCCTTCTGCCCGTTATGCTTTTGCTGCCGCAAGTGCGACAATCTGCTGTGCAACCTCATCCGGCGTCGGAACGATACCGCCTGTTCTGCCATAGAACGAAACCGGACATGCTCCATTGACCGCCAGACGGACATCATCCACCATCTGTCCCATACTCATTTCAACACAGAGAACCCGGGAGATCTTTTTTGCACAGTCTGCCAGCTGACTGGTCGGATAGGGCCACAGGGTCACCGGGCGGAACAGACCAGCCTTCACACCCATTTCCCGGGCAATTTCCACAGCAGCTTTACAGATACGGGCAGTTGCGCCATACGCGACAACCATATACTCTGCGTCTTCCAGACGATAACTATCCCACAGGACTTCGTTTTGTTTGACAATCTCATACCGTTCAAACCGTTTTTTGACAATCTCTTCCAGCTGTGACGGCGTAAGGTAGAGAGAATTGATGATATTCGGTTTCCGTTTTTCGCCCGTTCCGGTGAGTGCCCACGGTTTGGATGCAGGCGGTGCAATCTCATCCGGGAAAGAAACAGGTTCCATCATCTGTCCCAGCATTCCATCTGCCAGCAGCATTGCCGGCATACGATACTTTTCTCCTGTCTCAAACGCACGAATAACCAAATCGACCATTTCCTGTACCGATGAAGGCGCATATACCAGCAGCTGGGCATCACCATGACCTGGTGCTCTGGTTGCCTGCCAGTAATCCGACTGAGACGGCTGAATACCACCCAGTCCTGGGCCACCGCGCATGACATTGACAATCAGCGCCGGCAGGTCAGAAGCTGCAATATAGGAAATACCCTCGGTTTTCAGGCTGATGCCGGGTGAAGAAGACGAGGTCATCGCACGGGCACCGGCAGATGCAGCACCAAGTACCATATTGATCGCGGCAACTTCGCTTTCCGCCTGAAGATAGGTACCGCCGATTTTCGGCATCCGTTTTGCCATGTATGCCGCGACTTCTGTCTGCGGAGTAATCGGGTAACCGAAGAAATGGCGGCAATGGGCACGGATAGCCGCTTCCGCCAGCGCTTCATTTCCCTTCATCAGATATTTTTGACTCATATTTCGTTTCCTTTCCGCTGTCGTTTATTTCTCGATTGTAATTACAACGTCAGGGCAGAACATTGCACAGCAGCAGCAACCGATACATTCCTCCGGATGTGCCACTGTCGCAGGATGATACCCTTTGGGGTTGAGGACACTCTGGTCCAGCTCCAAAACCTTTTTGGGACAGGCATGGACACACAGTCCGCATCCTTTACAGCGTGCAGAATTTATGATAACTTTTGCCATCAGCTTTTCAATCCTTTCATCAGGTTTATCTTTACAGATTGCCGTCTTCCCATGGCAGCATGACTCTGCGGGTAAGGGAGAATGCAAAAGGAATCTGTTGCTGTTCATCCCGGGTCATCTGCTGCCAGACAGCAGGCAGTATTGCTGTTGCCACAACCGGCAGGTTCATCTTATCTGCGGTTTCACCAGCCTGTACAGTGCTTTGCAAAACCATCTGCACATCAGTCGCACCTGCAAGATTCGTCGCATTGACCAGACCGGTACACCTCAGCCGGGCAGCTATCTGAATTGCATCCAGCGCCTGTACCGCCATATCCGGCGCCGCTGTCAGCGGACGCAGAAAACTGACCACGCCAAGCATTGACAGTCGGTTTCTGTCTGCCAGCCGTTCAAGGACAGGATGGTATCGTCCCAGAGCCGCAGCACCCGCATCATCTCCACCGACATCCAAAATCACCGGATGGTTTTCATCAGCCGTTTCAATCATCCCGTCAATACGGGCAGGCAATGCCGGGATATCCAGATTCATGCCGGCATATACCGGACCTTCCACCTGTATACCGCAGTTTTTCAGCTGCTCCCGGTAATCATACGAGCGAAAATACGGATTGACAATATCCAAGTCTACAAGTGATGGCTTTTTTCCCATCCCGGCCAGATATTCCGCCAGCGAAAGAGCAAAACTGGTCTTTCCGCTTCCATAATGGCCGGTAATGACAACCACCGGCCGGTTTAACTGTTCATTCAATTGCAGCATATCTTCTCCTGTTATTCTTTGACTGCACAGGGAATATCTCTGCACAGATTCTGTTTTATTGTACAACTTTTTCTTGCGAAAAAAAAGAACGAACTATAAACATATTTGAGAGGTATTATAAATCATTGTAACAAATTTAACTTAATTTTCTGTAAATCGATTTCTGTATATCATAACAAAATGGCCCGTTATCTGTTCTCCGCAGATCCCGGGCCATTTATACCGTCTTTATTCAGTTTCCTTTGCGTCCCGCAGTGCCGCCGCCGGCAGACCACTGAAGATAATATAGGATTCCGCATCCGGGTTATTGTAATAAATGGTTGCGCTGCTCAGCGGATCATCCGCTACCGAGGAGAAGTATTCACCCCATCCGGACAGACAGCCATCCACCTGAGACAGAATCGCCTTTGCCGCATCCCGGGTTTCCTCATTCACATCAACCGTATCGATTGTATTATCACAATACCAGCTGATGGTATCCCAAGTTCCCTGTTCATCCGTCACAGTACCATACGAAACATTACGGTTATACAGCGCTCTTGCCTGAAATTCTTCAATCGCGTCATCGCCGTTGAGTTTGAAATCCTCGTCACACAGCGACAGATCACTGGTCGAATAATACTCCGGGTCCTCCTGGAAGGTAATTTTCATCGCATACAGGCCAATATATTCGCCTGCACCTTCCAGCGTATCGGCAAAATACAGCTCGGTTTTCATATAAAGCCCGAACATCATTGTCGTACGGATAATCTCATAACCGAAAGTTCCTTCCGGCATTCCTTCCAGCTGGTCATCCTCCAGCCGGACCCACTGAGAACGCACCAGCTGAAGCTGAGTGGCGACCTCTTCGGGAGTGGAACCCCACTGGGCATTGAGATAGCCGTCATAATGATAAATATCCATATCCGTTTCTGCCTGGCCGATTGAACAGGAAGAAAGGGAGAAAACCGCTGCGATACCCGCAGTCAGAGCGGCAAACCATCGCCTGGGTCCGCCATGAGCTTTTATATTCAGCATCTTTTTGACACCAGTCCTTATCCTTAATAGATCTTTCTTATTATACGGTATAACCGGTCGTTTGTCAAAGAATCATTCTGTTAATTTTTGTAAAAACAGGGATATAACCAAAAACGGCATGGCGTTTACTGCAAAAAACGTCATGCCGCTTGATATTTATTCTGGCATCGGAACCACACTTCCGGCATATGGCAGGACATACACCGATTTACCGGTAAAGTCAATCTTTGCCATCAATTCAGACAAATCCCGTGAAGCCTCAATTCCCATCGGTCTTACCAATTCAGCGCTCAGTTCGGTCAAGGTATAGACATGGGACGCAAGGTGCAGCTGCTCACAGGTAAGATAAAAAATATAGCCGCCAATCGTAAAATCCGCACGCAGTGCTTCATCCAACCGTCCATCCCGCAAAGGAGTCAACCAGTCAAAATAATCCGGTGCGCCGCCGCCTTCCGGGCATTTACACAGCCACAGCATAATACCGCCCGGTTTGAGAGCCCGCATGGCGTTGAGCATTCCTTTACAGCCCTGATACAGGTTCATGTCTTTCGGATAACCACCGGTTGAGCACAGCACGATATCTGCCTGATGGTCAATCGGTACCTCATAGCAGGCCCGCTGAAAATCACAGCTGGCTTTCCATGCCGCATCCAAACTGCCGCCAAAAATTCCGGCGTGTTTGCCGCTGGAAGAAACCACCAGATTAAGGCTATAGGCAACCGGAACCATTCTGGCAGCCTCTGCCATATCTTCATGAATCGGATTATCCCGCAGTTTACAGCAGCCGACTCTTGCATCTGACATTGCTTTTTCCGGGTCAAGTGCTCTCCGGTGATTCTGACGGATGGTTTCTCTTCCAGCGACACCCGGCAGAATATTCTTTCTGCCGCCGCCAAATCCCGCCATCATATGGTGAACCGTTCCGCCCAGAACAATGACCTTTCGCCCAACCACCAATGGATTGACCTGTACAACTGTTCCACGAGAGGTCGTTCCGACTGTAACCAGATCATCTGCGTCGCAATCGTGGTCGATGACTTTCACCTTCCGACAGACCTGTTCCGAACAGATACGTACCATCTCAGCCGGTGTAGACGGGCGGTGGGTACCCAGCGCAATCAGGATAGTGATCTGTTCATAGCCAACGCCCACTTCATCATGCAGATATTCCACCAGCATCGGCATAATCAGATCCTGCCGCATCCAGCTTCTGGTAATATCGCTGACGACTATGGTGACCAGATCGGAAGATGATACCATTTCCCGAAGCGGCAGACTGTCGATTGCACCATCGGTTACGGCATCCAAAAAAGCCTGCCGCAGATCGTCAATCTCGGACATCTGACGGGGAAGGATTGTCTCGATGGAAGCCGCACCGCAAATGGTGACGTTTTTTGTCTCACTTCCGTATTTTAATGTAATTTGCGCGTCCATGCTTACCTCTCTTTTCCTGCCCGAATCATACAATTGCCGCCGCTGCAATCAACAGCACACTCAGCAGTATACACCCGATATCTGCTGAGGTGAACGGATATTCACGGTACCCGCTGGAAACTGTCCGCAGATTAAAACCACGCAATTGAGCACTCATTGCACCCGAATCCACCTTTTTCAGGCTGGACATCAGAAGCGGAACGAACAGCGGCACCGACAGCTTCAGCTTTTTAATCAGACCGCCATCATATTCCACACCGCGTGCCTTCTGGGCGTCCTCAATGTCATGAAACTCCGCTGTAAACAACGGCACAAAACGAAATGCAGTCGTCACAATAAACGCATAACGATATGGAACATGCAGCCGTTTGACCAGTGCGCCGCACAGGTCGTTCATTTCGGTAATCGCAAACAAAAGCATCAGCGGCAGCATGGTCGCGACAATTCTCAGGCCGAGTAAAACGGCACTGGAAAGTCCATCCTGTGTAATCAGGGTAAATTCTCCCGCTGCCAGCAGCGGAGCACCCGACCGGACAAAAAACAGCTGTAACACAAACATCATGCCGCCCAGCACCAGCAGGCTTCTGGTCAGTCCCAGCGCCCGTTTTCCAAGCCCGCAGATCAGGCAGATTCCCAACAGCAAAACAATCAGTACAGTGGTAAAAAGCACCGAGCGGCTGACGATGGCACAAATTCCCAGCAAAAATGCTGCCGCCAGTTTGGTAACCGGATTCAGACGGTGCAGGATGGAATTTCCGGGCAGATACTGCAACAGGTTCATGACAGTGTCTCTCCTTTCCCGGCGTTGGAAAGATTTTTCTCCCTCAGCCGACAAATTGCGTCAAACATTTCCTCAATTGTAAATACATCTGAAAAACAGGCTTTTTCTTTACCGGCATCCAGCCGAAGTGCAAGTGCCGGAATCTGGGCTGGAAGCACATGAGCTTTGCCAAGCAATGCCTGATCTTTCATAATCCGGTTGGTTTCACCGTCTCCAATCAGATGTCCACCGGTCAAAACCAGTACCCTCTGGGCATACTGGGAAACCAGCTCCATATCATGGCTGACCATCAATACCGTCAGTCCTTCTTCCCGGTTTAGTCGTGTCAGATAATCCATAATCGCCGTGCACTCTTTATAATCCAGCCCGGTCGTCGGTTCATCCAGAATCACCAGCTGCGGACGGCAAACCAGCACGCTTGCCAGTGCAATCCTCTGCCGTTCACCGCGGCTGCGTGAAAACGGGAACCAGTCACCACCCAACGAGAACTGCTCAAGTGCATCTTCGGTGCGTTCTTTAATCTCCTGTTCTGTCAATCCCATCAGCCGAAGCCCGAAAGCCAGTTCTTCCCGGACAGTATTCTGGCAGATCTGGCGGTCGGGATTCTGGAATAGAAAGCCGACTTTTCGGGCAATCTGACTGGTACGGATGGCAGTAGTCGGTGTACCATCCAGATAGACAGTACCGGCATTCGGTTTAAGCAAGCCATTGGATAACCGGCTGATCGTCGATTTTCCGGCGCCGTTTGATCCAATCAGTGCAACAAATTCTCCTTTACGGATATGAAAACTGAGCTGCTCCACACTGCTGTCTGACTGCGGATAGCGGAAGGAAACCTTTTCAAATCTCAGCATCTGCACACCTCCCGAACCATCTTTTCAGCTCCGTCCAGTTCGGTCGGAATCTTTCCGCTGTAAAGTCCTGCTTTTTTGAGCAGATGCCCCAGCTCTACCACCCGGGGTACATTGATTCCCAGTGACTTGAACAGTTCAATCTCACCGGTAATGCTGTCTGACGGGCCATCAAACATAACTTTGCCTTTGTCCAGTACCACCAGACGGGATACATAGGCGCACAATACCATGATCTTCTGTTCTACGACAATAACCGTCTTGTGAAATTCCCGGTTGAGCCGCCGCAAGATTTCATAAATCATCACTGTACTTTCCGGATCCAATTCACCGGTCGGTTCGTCCAGAAGGATGATATCCGGCTGCAAGGCCAAAATGGAAGCAATCGCCACCTTCTGTTTCTGGCCGCCTGACAGAGAGCTGATCTGTCTCCGGCGCAGTGACGCGATTCCCAACATATCCAATACTTCTTCCAGACGTCTGGTAATTTCATCACGCGGAACCTGAAAATTCTCCATTCCAAAAAGAATCTCGTCTTCCACCACGCTGGAAACCATCTGGCTGTCAATATCCTGAAACACCTGACCAACAAACCGGGCCAGTTGTTCGGGATGTACTTCAACGGTGTCCATCCCATTTACCTCGACCGAACCGTAAAAGTCACCGGAAAAATGATGGGGAATCAGTCCGGAGATGGAATAGGTCAGGGTTGATTTACCGGCTCCGGATGTTCCGGTTATTCCGACAAATTCGCCTTCCCGGATTTCCATACTGATATCTTTAAGGGCAAAGTCTGCCGGTTCTTCCGTTTTTCCAGCCTGGTAACGGAAGCTGAAATCCTGAAATCTAATCATGCTGTTCACCTTTCTGGGGTCTGGGCTGCAATCTGTAAAACAAGGTACATTTTGCAATGAATGCTATATTATTTATTCATGACCCGGCTGACCGGAATACTCAAAACCGTAACGATTACACAGTTGAGAAATGCCGTTACCAGTGCAACCATTGACATCTGACCGAAAATCGCCGCAGACATCGGTGAAACATAAGTACACGATACAATGCCAATAAACAAAAACCCGGAAACCAGCGTTGTAAGGAAAGTCGTGATAATCGGTCTGAGCAGCATCGGCAGCGGAAGCATCAACAGCAAAGTCATTACAACAGCACCAACCGTCTCAGTCAGGATATTGATCCAGGGCATACTGGTGCCGATCTGACTGATGCAGCCGGAAATCAGACCGATAATTGCTGCTTCATGCAGTTTGGGCCGCACAATCAGCAGCGACAGACAGTAGGTCGCAATCAGAAAATTGGGATGCATCCCGGCAACCGCCAGAAATCCGGCACACAGACGCAGTACTACGCCGACCGCCATCATTACACCGACAAACAACAGATTGTTCAGATCTTTCAGACCTTCCTGACGAACAACATTGATAACTCTCTTTTCTGCCATGGTAATAACCCTTTCCTGTGCGATTGATATTTTTTTACGCCCGACGCCCCACGCACAAAGAGGCGAAGGAAAACATGCCGGTCGGAAAGGGTTCCGCTAAAAAACAAAAAGATCTGTCCTTAAATTAAGGACAGATCTGTCATCTGCGGTACCACCTTAATTGCCGTTCTACCAACAAAGACACCTACAGTATCCCTGTAAGCAGACGCGACCACTCTCCGAAATGCAAGCACATTCCCGGCCTTTAACGCAGGCATACGTCTTGGGTACTGGGAGCCGGAACGGCACCGTTCACCTCACCCTCCATGGTCCATTTGCAGGCTGCTTACTGCGGGATTTCCATCATCGCCCGCTCTCTGGAAGCGCATATCCTGTTTGATATCCACATCATCGGTTTGTTTTTGGCTATTTGGTTATGGAGATATATTAGCACGTCGAAAAGATGTTGTCAATAAGTTTTTTCAAAAATAGCAGTTTGCCAAAATTTGAAAGTTTGGATTGCGCATATTGCATAATCAATTGCTGTTACAACCACTTTATTACCCGTTTTTTCTCTCCATACCCTTAAGAATTTTGCGGAATCGGAAGAAAAAGATGGTTGTGGTAATCACCGACGCCAGAATATCCGCAATCGGTTCCGAAAGGAAAATACCATCTGTCGCAGGCATAATTCCGGTCGATGTAAAGACAGCCGGCAAAATCAGCGCCAGCGGAATCAGCAGAAATACTTTACGCAGCAGTGCACAGAACATCGAAATCTTTGCTTCTCCCAACGCAAGAAACGTATTCTGGCAGGAATTCTGACCAAACATGGTAATGACACCGAACAGGAAAATCCGGGCACCATGTGCGCCAATATCCAGCAAGGTAACATCGCTGCTGAACAGTCGAATCACAACCGTCGGGAACAGCTGAATCAGGCCCCACAGCGCAACGCAATAGATTGCATTGC
>DVLW01000248.1 GCA_018715285.1 Candidatus Faecivivens stercoripullorum
CCGCCATCTGTCACAGGACGCTTTTGAGCGCAAGGTGCGGGAAGAAATGGCGTGGATTTTGTATGTCGATGATACACCGGCCGGTGTATTACGCTGGGGAATGTTCTGGGATACGATTCCGTTTTTGAATCTGATTTTTCTGGATGAAAAATACCGGCGGATGGGTCTGGGCAGATGGGCTATGTACTTCTGGGAAAGCTGGATGAAGCGGCAGGGGTACGGTTTGATTATGGTATCCACACAAGTGGATGAGCAGGCTCAGCACTTTTACCGCAAACTGGGATATCGGGACATGGGCGCAATTGCAATGGACTTTCCCGGCTATCAGCAACCTCTTGAGATGTTTTTAGGAAAAGTTCTGTGAAAGGAGATGGCTGTAAATGAAAACACTGATACTGAATGGTTCACCCCGTAAAAATGGCGATGTGGCATTTTTGCTGGAACAGCTGGTTTCGTTATTGCCGGGTGAAACTGTCCGGCTGAATGCATATACCAGCGGGATTCATGCCTGCGAAGACTGCCGGTATTGTAAAGTAAAGCCGGGATGTTCGATTCATGACCCGATGCAGCAGCTGTACCGGACGCTGGACACTTTTGATAATATTGTGATTGCCTCACCGGTTTACTTTTCTGATCTGACGCCGCCGCTGCTGGCCATTGGAAGCCGGCTTCAGGCAAGTTATATGGCTAAACGTTTCCGGAATGAGCAGATGTTTCCCCGTCTCAAAAACGGCGCCGTTATCCTGACAGGCGGCGGAGACGGTAACCTTGATCCCGCATGGGATGCGGCGGTCAAATTTCTGCGGCTGATGAATGCCCGCAATATTGCGCCGCTTGCCGCTGCACAACATACCGATCACCTTCCTGTATCAGAAGACCGGCAGGCACAAGATGGTGTCAAAGTGATTGCACGTTGGTTTATTGACCATGCCGGTTCATCTGGTACCGGATACTGAACAGAAAAATCCCTCTTTTGACCGCCCGGTTACGGGTCAATCAAAAGAGGGACTTTTTTTACCATCCGGATTTCAGATCATTTTTCGGCGTTTTGCCAATTAGTGCGGCCATTTCGGCAGGTAATGGTCTGAAAAGCCGCATTTCCGCTCGGGAAAGAGCTTTGACAGCCGGAATTGTAACCTCACCGCAATGAAGAGCCTGTGTTTTTATTATGCTGTCATGGCCACCATAAAGGGTGTCACCGGCCAGCGGATAACCGATATGCGCCATATGCACCCGAATCTGGTGGGTACGTCCTGTTTCCAGACGGCAGGCAATCAGGGTATGTCCGTTTGCCCGGCAGAGCACCCGGTAATGGGTAACAGCCCGCTGAGCCTGTGGGTCGGAGAAATCCACCTTCCGGGTGATAATCGACCCAGGTACCCGGATAAGCGGCGCATCTACAGTGCCGGAATCGGATGGAATCAGTCCTTCTGTGACGGCATAGTATACCTTTTCCAGTTTCCCCATCAGCATACCTGCCGACAGGGTGTTTTTAGCGGCAACGACAATACCGGTGGTATCCCTGTCCAGCCGGTAAAGAGGACGGAAAGCAATTCCATTCTTACCGTCTTCTGTCCGGTAACGGGCGGAAAACCAGTTCCCTACCGTATCATTATAGTACAGCGTACAGGGATGCACCGACATACCGGCCGGTTTTTCCATTGCACAGATATCTCTGTCTTCGTACAAAAGGCTGACAGGGAGTTCCGGATTGGGAATAAGGTTGATCTGCTCATTTTCTCCAAATGTGAGCTGGATATTGTCTCCGGTATGGACCGGGTCAACCATCCGGATATGGGCACCGTTTACCGACAGACCGCCCTTTTTCAGATCGATAATCATCCGTCTGGAAAAACCGAGCGATTCTTTGAAGTAGTCCTGAAGCAGCCGTCCATCCCAATGGGCATCAACTGTATACTGGTAAGTGCTGATAAATGGATGTTCGTTTGATTGCATCAGTCTTTTTTGACAATCTTTTCGATTTCAGCAATATAAACATCATGATAGTCCTCACCGGGATAAGCAGATGCTTTGATATCATCCGAAATGCGGCTGGGATCAAATGCCGAGCGGTAAAGGGTCTTGCAGCAGAAAACCAGCTGGGATTCTTCAAACCAGGGATAATCCTTTTCACCGGTCAGATGCAGACCGGCTTCCGCGATTTTATCCAGATCACGTCCCGATTTACGGCCGCAAACGGTGAGTGCCTGACGCATACCTTCTGCTTCCATATCGTAAAAGCTGAGGGTAAAACGGTCGGTTTTTTCCAAAAATTCGTGAGTATACCGCTGTGGGCGGATATAGATGGTTACGACATTTTTGTTCCAGAGGACGCCGACGCCGCCCCAGCTGACGGTCATGGTATTAACCTTACCGGTATCAGGATCAGTGACGGTAACCAGCGCCCAGTCTTTGTTCAGACGGGTAAAGGGATTGAAAGACAGGTCAGATACAGTAATTTCATGGAACATGATATTTTCTCCTTTTTCTGTTTATTCTCTGACAGGTGTCAAAGTTACAATGTTTCAAAACGGGTCGAGGCAAGTACCAGAACATCGACGCTGATTGCACCGGCCTGTAACAGAACTTCTGCCGCTTCATTGGCGGTAGAGCCGGTTGTAAAAACATCGTCGACCAGCAGCACCCGTTTTCCGCTGACAGCAGAGTCTGCTATAAAACTGCCTTTAAGGTTGGTACGCCGCATCTGGGCAGACAAATCATGCTGTGCTTTTGTCTCGCGTATTTTGGTCAGTGCATGACTGCAAAATGGTATACCGGTCTGTTCCGATACAGACCGTGCAAGCAGTGCCGCCTGATTGTATCCACGCGCTTTTTGTCTTTTGCGGCTCATCGGAACAGCTGCCAGCAGGTCAAAATCTGCGGCAGTGACGTGGTATCTCCCAAGGGTATTCGCAAGCAGTCTGCCCAGTGGGCGAAAATGTCCCGGCTGATGCTGGAATTTCAGATTCCGTATGGCGGACTGGATACTTCCTTCATAAAACCCGGCAGGATATACCTGTGTAAAAAGCGGATGCAGTTTATCACAGATACAAGTTTTTTTGCCACACCTTGGACAGGTGTCTCCCGGTCTCAGCAGATGCAGCTGTTTTTGACATACTGGACAGAAGATTTCCTGTTTTCCGACCGTTCTGCCGCAACCGGGACAAACCGGCGGAAAGAACAGATGCGCCAGCATATCTGTCAGCAACTGTTTCCATTCGTTTTTCATAGTGTTGTCTGTTCGGACATGGTATGTCCTGCCTCCTCATCCTGAACAGGCGAACGATTGCCGACCTCCTGCTGCAAAAAGTATCGAAGGCCGGTATACCGCAGGGTCTTGCGGTTGTTATCCACCATCTGATAAACCCTGCTTTCACTGCCGACAATAATCAGCAGCTTTCTGGCACGGGTAACCGCAGTGTAAAGCAGATTGCGGAAATACAGCTTGTCATATCCGCCCAGTATCGGCAGCACTACAGCACTATATTCGCTGCCCTGACTTTTATGCACCGTAACAGCATATGCCAGCTCCAGCTCTCCGGCCATATCCAGCGTATAACTGCACCGGCGGTCATCAAAGTCAATTTCCATGCTGCTGCCAATCAGGTCAATTTTCCGGATAATCCCGATATCTCCGTTATAGATACCCATTCCCTTTTCTCTGGTTCCGGGCTTTTCCCATTCGATATCATAATTA
The DNA here is from genome assembly GCA_018715285.1 of Candidatus Faecivivens stercoripullorum. Taxonomy (GTDB): domain Bacteria; phylum Bacillota; class Clostridia; order Oscillospirales; family Ruminococcaceae; genus Faecivivens; species Faecivivens stercoripullorum. The sequence continues at coordinate 3,698 of DVLW01000248.1, forward strand.
TTGCGGGTTTGCAGTACCTTGTCCCCTTCACGGAAGGTAAAGAAGGTGCTTTTATATTCTTTTTTGCCTTTTTCCGGCGGATTGAGTGCCTGCTGAAGACTGTCATTGATGGAATAGACACCGAGATCACCTTTGCGCTGTGGTGTCAGCACCTGAATATCTTCCAGAGGTGAATATCCGTATGAAGCAGGCAGCCGCTTGGCAACCAGTTCAGTTACCGTTGAGAGAACACTTGCCGCATTTTGCCGCCGCAGGAAAAAGAAGTCGTTATCCCGGACAGTCAGGTCGGGATATTCACCAGCGACAATCCGGTGGGCATTAGTGACAATCCGGCTTTCAGCCGCCTGTCGGAAAACCTGTTTGAGTTCGACCGTTGGAATACATCCTGAATCAATCAAATCCCGCAGTACGTTTCCTGCACCGACACTTGGCAGCTGGTCAGAGTCACCGACCAGAATCAGCTTACAGCCCATTCGGCATCCCCTCAGCAGCGATTCAAACAGCGCCGTATCTACCATTGACATCTCATCAATGACGACAACATCTGCTTTGAGAGGGTTGCGTTCATTGTGGACGAATTTCAGTTCTTCACGGGAACTGAAATCCACTTCCAGTAGACGGTGAATGGTTTTGGCTTCCCGTCCGGTTACTTCACTGATGCGCATGGCGGCCCGTCCGGTCGGAGCTGCAATTGCAATCGATAACCCTTCCTGTTCGAGAAGGTCGATGATGGCGTTCAGGGTAGTAGTTTTACCGGTACCGGGACCACCGGTCAGAATCAGCATACTTTTTTGCAGTGCAGCCCGGATTGCATCCCTTTGGAGTGATTCATACTTAATCTCTTTTTGCTGTTCTACCTCGTCAATCATCCGTTCAATATCCCGGCTGACAAAAAATCGGTTTTGCAGCATCATCGACAGCCGCAGTGCAATGTATTTTTCAGCATTGTACATCGCCGGCAGAAACAGAAATTCGCGGTTGCGCTGAACAGAAAAAAGTTCCTCATCTTCAATTCTCTGATCGATATCCGCTTCAATTGCTTCAATAGGGGTTTCGGTCAGCCGCTGGACCAGCTGTACAATTGTTTCCCGTGCAAGGCAGGTATGGCCATTGCGGAGATTATGACGGAGTACATGACAGACTGCACCGAACAGCCGCTTGCCGGAATCTTCCGGAATGCCAAGCGAGAGTGCGATTTCATCCGCCTTTTTAAATTCTGCCCCGATATCTTCCAGACAGAGCAGGTAAGGGTTATCTTTGATAATATCGACGGCAATGGACCCCCATTTTTTCCATACCCGTACCCCTTCTGCGGGCGTCAGTCCATAGGTAGAGAGGAATGCCATAACTGCACGCATACCAAACATCTGATTCAGTTCTTTGGAGACAGCTTCTGCTTTTTTGGGAGAGATTCCGCGCACTTCGACCAGACGTCCGGGTGTTTCTTCCAGAATGGTCATCGTATCGTCGCCAAAAGTTTCGACAATTCGCATGGCCAGTACTGCACCAATCCCTTTTACCGCACCGGATGAGAGGAATTTGCGGATAGCCGCTGCTGTAGCCGGCATCCGGCGTTCATACGCCAGTGCCTTGAACTGACGGCCAAACTTTGGATGGGAGGTATAACTTCCGCTCAGGCGCAGTTCTTCCCCTTCCGCCACGCCATAAAGCTCGCCAATGACCGGCAGCAGTTCTTCGCCTGTGTCCACTTCAATGACGGCAAAGCTGGTTTCCTCGTTCATATAGACAATTTCACTGACGGTTCCTTCAATATTGACAATGCTTTCCCGTCCGGCAGCCATACCGTAACCTCCCCTGATCCCGCTGTTCGCTGGAAATATCTGTACCAGTTCATTGTATCAAACCGTAAACGGAAAGTCAAACAGGCGTACAGGATACGGGGAAAATATCCTCTTTCTTTTGAGGGTTTTGCCACATTTTACATAATAGGGAGTAAAGTCCTTGACAGAATTGCCATCTTGTTATAAAATACTGTATAGAGAGATTCTGAGAGTTTTACCTGTTTTATGGAACAGTGATCATATAAATCGGAAATCCGGGGCGTGAAGATTTTGGTTGTTCCCGGGCCTTTGACATAGTCAGTATCCGCATATTTGCGGGCGTATATTTTAACCGTCGTTTGACGGAACAGATCATGTGTCGACCGTTAGATTCCTGCTGTCATAGCAGTAAATCCGAGCAGGAGTAAGTTGTTTGCTTATGTCGCGGACAACGATGGTGTTTTGTGCACTTTTCCCGCCTTCACAGAGTTTCTCTGTGAAGGATTTTTTTATGTCCTGAATATATAAAAATTCTTCTGACCTTACTTTGTCCATCATAAAATATTGAAAAGGAGGTTGTTTTTGAAAAAATGGACACCACACAGATTGTCCTGCTCTGTGCCGGCGTAGCAGTTGTAGCCGCGGCCGCATCGGGTATTCCGCTCTTTTTCGCGGGTATGAGC
>DVLW01000249.1 GCA_018715285.1 Candidatus Faecivivens stercoripullorum
TGTACCGCGGTGGATGAAAAGCAAATGGTTCCGGTATGGATTCTTGATTTTCTTTTTTGTTATGTTCTTTCAGATGTTGGCAACGACTGCGATGGTCTTTGCCGGCGCACAGGATCTGCGTCAGGTTGTGACACTGTTGTGGACGTTTAAGCTCCCATGGCACTGGGCTTATCATGGAAGTATTTTCCCTGCCTGGGTGGCACAGTTTGCCTTTGGATTTTACAGTGTCATGCTGACTTCCACGGTTTTGGGACTGGTTACAATGATTTTGTTCAAACCCCGTTCCTGGTGCGTATACTGCCCGATGGGTACCATGACCCAGCTGATCTGTAAGATAAAATACCACAACATACAATCTCTGGACTGATTTTACATTTTGTTTGTCAACAAAAAAGAGCTAACCGACTTTGATTCAAGTCAGTTAGCTCTTTTCATTTCTAATGCCAATTTGATGCCACAGAAATTTTCAGTGTCTAAAAACACCCGTTATTTCCGTGTATCTTTAGCCTTGATGCATTATTCCCACTCGATGGTTGCCGGAGGTTTGGAAGTGATATCGTAAACGATACGGTTGATAGAACGAACCTCGTTTACAATACGGACAGAGATCTTGTCCAGAACTTCGTACGGAATCCGTGCCCAGTCAGCGGTCATAAAGTCAGTGGTCGTAACACCGCGCAGTGCAAGGGTATAATCGTAAGTTCTGCCGTCGCCCATAACACCGACCGAGCGCATATTGGTCAGGACAGCGAAATACTGGTTGATGGAGTATTCCAGACCAGCTTTGGAGATCTCATCGCGGAAGATATAGTCAGCATCCCGCAGGATATCCAGTTTTTCTTTAGTGATCTCACCGATTACGCGGATTGCAAGGCCAGGACCGGGGAACGGCTGGCGCATGACCAGATATTCAGGCAGCTGCAGCTCACGGCCCAGCTGACGAACCTCGTCTTTGAACAGCAGTCTGAGCGGTTCAATGATTTCCTTAAAGTCAACATAGTCAGGAAGACCGCCGACGTTATGATGGCTCTTGATGACAGCAGCATCACCGGTACCCGATTCGATAACGTCAGGATAGATGGTACCCTGTACCAGGTAGTCAACTTTACCGATCTTCTTGGCTTCATCTTCAAATACACGGATAAACTCTTCGCCGATGATTTTACGTTTACGTTCCGGTTCAGAGACACCAGCCAGTTTGTCCAGGAAACGCTGTTCAGCATTTACGCGGACAAAGTTGATATCCATATTGCCGAAGATGGATTCTACCTCGTCACCTTCATTTTTACGCAGAAGGCCGTGGTCAACAAAGATACAGGTCAGCTGCGGGCCGACTGCTCTTGCGAGAAGTGCAGCGGCAACCGAGGAATCGACGCCGCCGGAGAGTGCCAGCAGGACTTTTCCGTCGCCGACTTTTTCACGGATCTGGTCAATGGCGGTTTTCAGATAATCGCCCATTGTCCAGTCACCGGTAGCACCGCAGACTTCATACAGGAAGTTACGGATCATCTTGATACCGTTTTCGGTATGGTTGACTTCCGGGTGATACTGAACACCATAGAAACCTCTTGCTTCGTCAGCAATTGCGACGTTGGGGCATGCATCGGAATGTGCGGTCAGCTTGAAGCCATCCGGAACCTTTGCCATATAATCTCCGTGGCTCATCCAGGAGATACCCTCAGCCGGAAGACCTTTGAACAGCTTGCAGTCGGTATCATAGTAGGTCAGAGTTTTGCCGTACTCACGGGCAGAATCGTCCTGAGCTTCGGTTACCTGGCCGCCCAGAGTATGTGCCATCAGCTGGCAGCCGTAGCAGATGCCAAGGATCGGAACACCCATTTCAAAGATGGCAGGGTCATAATGGGGCGCATTTTCCAGATAAACGCTGCCCGGACCACCGGTAAAGATAATACCAATCGGATTTTCAGCTTTCAGCTTTTCAATCGGCGTGGTATAGGGGAGGACTTCACAGTAGACGTTGCACTCACGCACACGTCTGGCAATCAGCTGGTTATACTGACCGCCAAAGTCAAGGACGATAACCTTCTGGTTTTTCATGATAACATCCTTTCAATTGATTTGGTCTGCTGCACAAAACGGCAGAGTTGAATTGATACATCTATTATAAAATAAAAAACGAAAAGAGTAAAGCATTGGAGAAAAAAACATTCCAAACACTTTACTCTTTTTGCGATAAAAGATGGTTATTTTGCGACAGTTTGTCAGTTGAGGGTGTACAGCTGCTTGTAAGGACTTGCGCTGTTGGGGGTCAGGACAATATAATGCTGGCTGAGAAGCTCGTCGGTATTATACCCAAAAGCGTCTGCAAATTCCTGTACATATTCCCTGATGGATTCCAGATCGTCCGGTTCGGCATCACGCCAGCAGACCTGTTTGGGAAGATCATGCGGCGGAACCGAGCAGCGCAGAAAAATCTTTCCGCCGTGCATTCCTGTTCCGCAGAAGTATCCGACCGGTGCTTCTTCACCGCCGTCAATGTTGAATACGACAATGACTCCGCCTGCCTGATATTCTCCCAGAAAAGAACCGGCTTTTTTCCCGATCATCAGCACCGGTACCTTATCCTCATATTCTTTCATATGGATACCGGCGCGATATCCTGTGTCGTCCCGGACAAGGATATGTCCGCCGCGCATGGCATATCCGGTTGCATCTCCTGCACAGCCATGGATACAGATCACACCGTCATTCATCGTATCTGCGGTAGCGTCCTGTGCATTGCCATAAACATGGATGGAAGAACCGTTCATATATGCTGCCAGCGCGTTACCGGGCGTACCATGAATCGTAATGTTTTTTCCCGAAAGACCGGCACCGATATAACGCTGACCAATGCAGTCTGTAATGGTAATGTCGTGTTCAGAAGTCTGACGGATTTGTTCATTCAATTCCTGATATCCAAGATTTTTTGCTGCAAATTGTTGAGGCAAGAAAGGCGATAAATTTAACGCAGATTGATTTAAGCAAAAAGACTGGTATTTCCCAGTCGAC
>DVLW01000031.1 GCA_018715285.1 Candidatus Faecivivens stercoripullorum
CCGGCGCCGATTACGCCGCGCAGACCAGCAGTACCAAAGGCCAGCTCACGATAAAAACGGTCGCTGATTTCCTCTTCCTTACCCTCAATCGACCCCAGTTCTTCAATCAGGTCAGCGTCTTCAGTTGCACAGTTCAACCATTCGGTATATTTTTCCTGAATCATAGCATACCATTCCTTTCCGGGCATCTGCCAATATACGCAGATACCGATATACCATAATCATACTGTAATTTTGTCATATTGTCAATCGTAATTTCGCCCAAATCTGGATATTATAATTATATAACAAAGATTTCAAACAGCATTTTTTGTCAAAAATGTGTGTAAAAACGGTAAAAAAAGGCGCACAGCAGGAAAACTCCCACCGTGCACCTGACAGTCCATCAATTAAATGCCGCTTTCCCGAACCATATTGTACAGCATACTTTCTTTCAGTTTTGCACTGTTTCCGCCCAGCAGATCAATAATCGCGTACGCAAACGGAAGTGTGGTTGCCGGACCACGGCTGGTAATCAGATTTTTGTCAACCACTACAATCTCTTCCCGGTAATCCGAATCGGTAAACAGCGAAGTATACTTTTCACCGGGATAGGAAGTCAGCGTCCGTCCCTTATCGATACCAGCCTGATGCAGCACCATCGGTGCCGCACAGATTGCCCCGATATATTTTCCGGCTGCGTCAAATTCCTGTACCAGCGAGACAACCGCCGAATTATCCCGAAGGTTTGCCGCACCCGGCATACCGCCCGGCAAAATCACCATATCGTATTCCTGCATATTTCCATCCAACAGCCGGTCTGTACGCACGGTAATGCCATGGCAGCCGGAAACCATCTGTTCACCTGTTGTAGAAACCAGATCACAGGTAAAACCGCCTCTCATTAGGATATCCGCCAGAAACAGCGATTCACCCTCTTCATATCCGGTCGCAAGCAGAACTGCAATTTTCATAACCATCAGCCTCCCGAAAGATTTGTTGTATTCATGATACCATCTCCCGATTGTGACAGCAATGAATTTCCAGATTCAGGAAATATCGGTCAGCTTTGCGTATTCCTGTGCAATCAGTCCAGCTACCAGCTGCAGCTGATAGGGATGTCCAAGCTGGTCCTGTCTCGAATCAAACCGCACTACCCTGTCAATATAGGGCGCTGCTTTTTCCCGGCTTCCGGTAATCAGAACGATTCTGGGCGGAAAAAGCGGCCGGTCATCTCTTAAATCATCAGCGTAATCAAAATATGCGCCCGTATAGCTGAACAGCAATATCAGCGTATCTTTTCCAGAAGTACGGATATAGTCCATCTGCTGGGGAAAGGATACATTCGTATAAATACTTTTGCCCAGCATCAGAAGGTCACTTTGCAGGCAGAGTGCAGCACTTTCCGCCTTCATCAGTCCAAATGCCGCAACCCGTTTATACGCCTGTATTTCCTCAGCAACCGCCTTTACCTGCGCCATGTCCACCTTATCAGCTGCAAGAGAAATTTCCTGCCCAATACGCGCAGCCAGATCACCAGCTGCATTATCCGCAATCCGCTCAAAAGATGGGTGATATTCCATCAGCAGCTGCTGCAGCTGTGCATATCCGCCCACACCGACATCCCGACAAAACCGGGATACCGTTCCAATTCCCACATGGCACTGCTGGGCCAGCTCACGGATGCCCATTCCTTTTACTGCATCTGAATGGCTGAGGATATATGCCGCAATCTGACTGTTGATCGAATCCCCTTTTTCCGATGCGGCAGCACTCAGAAAAAGGACCGGAAGTTTATCATAAAGCATCTGTTCACCCCACAGATAACACCTTTAAACACGCTTTTTCCTGTTAAACAGCGGCTGGTCGCTGGACGACAGCCATCCACCGATGACCATCAGCCCAAGCCCGACAAAATAGCTGACTGGCGGAATGCCGCGGAAAATCAGCAGCGACAGTGCTGTACCGATAAATGGTGATACCGCGTAATAAGCACTGGTTCTTGCCGCGCCCAGCTTTCTCTGCGCATAAACATAAAGATAGATGCTCATGCCATAAGCCACCAGTCCTACCGCCAGCACCGCCGGTACACTCCACCAGTAAGAAACTCTCTCTCCTGCACACAGACCTATCAGCAGTGAACCGCCGCCTGAAAAAATTCCTTTCAGCAACACAATCTGAAGCGGGTCTTTGGAAGACAGCTTTCGGGTACAGTTATTTTCCAATCCCCAGCAGACACAGGCAAGCAGAATAAACAGCGAACCTGTTGAAAAAGCGAAACTGCCGCTTCCATCCACCGACAACACCAGACAGGATGCAGTCACAAAAAAGATTCCAACCCACAGCCGCAAACTAATCCTCTCTCTGAACACCATCAGCGCAATCAAAGCCGTCGCCACAATTTCAAAGTTGTTTAGCAAAGAGGCCGCTGCCGCAGAAGTAGTTTTCAACCCGACCATCAGCAATACCGGTGCCGCGATATCCAGAAGAATCATGGCGATTGTATAAGGCAGTTCAGCTTTTGTCAGTCCGGATTCATTCTGTCCTCTGCCAGTTGCCTTCCTCACCAGCAGCAGGCCCAGCATTCCCAACCCGGCTCCGAGATACAGAAATCCCGCCATCAATGTGGACGGCAGATACTCCAGCAGTATCTTGGAAAAAGGCGCGTTGATTGCATACAACCCGGCAGCCAGAATCGCAAGCGATATACCGGCCGCATTCTGAGACTGTGCATTTTTCATACGATTTTATCGATTGCCTTCATCAGATCCTGCATGGCGGCTTCATCTTTCTGTTCAACCGCGTCTACAATACAATGCTGCAGGTGATCTTTCAGAATAACCTTGCTGGTATTGGTAATTTCCGCCCGGACAGCCGCCAGCTGAATCAATACCTCGCTGCAATCTCTCCCATCTTCAATCATTTTCTTGACCGCATTCATATGACCGATTGCACGGGACATACGATTGAGTACTGCTTTTGTGTGTTCATGCTGATGCATCGCATAACCTCCCGCTTTATATCCCCCATAGGGGGATATTGGTATACTGGTATTGTACTACAGAGCATTTCCAAAGTCAAGCAGTTTCCGATTGAAGAAAACAGATTTATTTTTCCATCCATTCCCGGACCAGACGCAGCATTTCCCCGGACCTTTCCGGAAGATCTCCCATCCAGGTGACCATCCGTCCTTTATCCGGGTAAACCAGACATTTCTGTCCCCATTTACCACTGATTGAAAAGCTATCTGCATCCACCCAGAAGAAATATCCATAACCTCCGTCTTTTCCAGTAATCTGACAGCTGGTCGCCATTCTGACCCATTCTTCTGTCAGCAGCCGGTGTCCATTAAAAACGCCGTCCTGCAAATACAATTGTCCCAGCAGGCTCAGTTCATGAACCGTCAATTTCATTCCGGTTGCACCATAAAAGCGTCCCTGCGGATCATTGGAAATTTCCGGCTTGTCAATTCCCAGTGGCTCAAATAATCTGGGCGTCAGATAGTCTATCAGATGTTCACCGACCGCTTCTGCAACTGCTACCCCAACCAGATACGCCGGGACATTGGAATAGCTGAACACTTCCGGACTGTCATATCCTGCGCCGCACCGCAACGCCCACCACAGCCAGTCCTCACCTTCCGGACGGAATGGAAATTCCGGTACCGACATGGTCAGAAGCCTTCTGAGCGGCAACCGGTCAACAGCCGTCTTTACCTCTTCCGGCAGTCCTTCCAGATATCTACCCGGCAGCAGTGTTCCAAGACAGTCTTCAACCGACAGCTTTCCTTCCTGCACGGCCAACCCAGCCGCAGTGGAAGTAAAGCTCTTGACCGCAGAATAGATCGGATACCGCACATCCGGCGCAAACTGCCGCTTAAATGCTACCTTTCCACCTTCAAAAATTTCAATCCCATATACCTTCAAACCACGTCTTACAATTTCCTCTGTCAAATCCTGATACATTTTTACACCTCACTATAACACAAAAGCCCCCATCCAAAAGGACAGGGGCTTTAACAGACAGATTAGCCGTAGATGGACAGCAGAACGCCAGCCGCAACAGCAGAACCGATAACACCGGCAACGTTCGGGCCCATAGCGTGCATCAGCAGGAAGTTGGTAGGATCTTCTTCCGAACCAACCTTCTGGGAAACACGTGCAGCCATAGGAACAGCCGATACACCAGCAGAACCGATCAACGGGTTGATCTTGCCGCCGGAGAGGATGTACATCAGCTTGCCCAGCAGGACACCGCCGAAGGTGCCCAGGCAGAATGCAGCCAGACCCATTGCCAGGATACCCAGGGTCTTGGGAGTCAGGAAGTAGTCATAACGTGCAGTTGCACCGACGGTGACACCCAGGCAGATGGTGATGATGTTCATCAGCTCGTTCTGAGCGGTCTTAACCAGACGGTCAACAACGCCGGACTCTTTCATCAGGTTGCCGAGCATCAGCATACCGATCAGAGGAGTTGCATCAGGAACCATGAAGCAGACAACCAGTGTAACCAGAATCGGGAATACGATCTTTTCGGTTCTGGAGACGGGACGGAGCGCGGTCATCTTGACGGCACGTTCCTTCTTGGTGGTCATTGCCTTCATGATCGGGGGCTGGATAACCGGAACCAGTGCCATGTAGGAATATGCTGCAACAGCGATGGAGCCGAGCAGGTGAGGTGCAAGGATCTTGGTGACCAGAATTGCGGTCGGGCCGTCAGCGCCGCCGATGATACCGATGGAAGATGCTTCTTCAGGCGTAAAGCCGAGCAGCAGAGCGCCGATAAAGGCGATAAAGATACCCAGCTGTGCAGCAGCGCCCAGCAGGAAGGATTTGGGGTTTGCAATCAGCGGACCAAAGTCGGTCATCGAACCGATGCCCAGGAAGATCAGCGGAGGATAAAGTCCCAGCTTAACGCCCAGATACAGGATGTCCAGCAATCCGCCATCGTGCAGCACCGTACCATAGTCGATACTGTTGCCGATATAGAACTCCATGTGGAACAGGCCATTGTTAGGAATGTTGGTCAGCATCATACCGAATGCAATCGGCAGAAGCAGCAGAGGCTCATACCCTCTGGCAATTGCCAGATAGGCCAAAAAGCAGGCAATGCCGATCATGACCAGCTGCTGCCAGTTGACATTGGCAAAGCCGGATGCAAGGGCAATGTCCTTGACACTGTTTACGAATACATCAAACATATCTCAGTTTCCTTTCTTCAGATTAGTCTTCATCATCAGGTCAGAAAGGTCTGACATTCTCTGCAAGACCGGCACGGCCCCATGCACTCGAGCCAGAACGAACTCTGCGAATGCTTCTGACAACATAAGACTTACCGCTGCCCTCTTCTGCGAGGATAACGGCCAGTGCTGCAGTGATAGCTGCCGCAACCTCATCATCCATATTCTCCCCGGCAGTAACAACCGGTGCTGCCTTGGGGCTCACAGGAGCCACAGGAGCTTTGGGAGCAGGCTTGGGAGCAGGAGCAGCTTTTGGCTTGTTGCCGGCGCTTTCCATAATCTTACCCATGCCCCAAACGAGCAGGATCAGCAGGCTCAGCGCGATAAAGACAACGACGAGACCGGTAAATACCGTTCCCCAGGCTGTAGTCCAATCCATGTATCATATCTCCTTCATATATAGATTCTATATAAACCTGTCCGGACCCTGCCGGCAGGATAGATAAAGATTGAAGCCGCCTTATTCACACCAGGCACAGAAATTTACTTCCCATGCCGGATAATACGGCTGATGTCTCAGACAGATTCGATATTCCGGCTGAAGCCTGTGCAGAAGTCTCGGCAGCGCAAAAATATCCTCTGTACGGTGATAAGCGGAAAACAACAGCCTGGGCTTCTGTTCAAGCGTCTTTACAGCACCCGAAAGCGCCTCAGCTTCCGCTCCCTCGACATCCATCTTAATCAGGGTACAGTGTTTCCCGCAGGTGAGCGAATCAATCGAATAAACCGGTACCTTCAGCTTTCCCTGTGCAGAAAGTGCGGAATTGCGTCCGGCAGCATTGTCAAACGTTTCTTCCCCATCCGACGACCATACGCCGCCTTCAACCAGCGTAAAGCGCTCATCTCCGGTTATGCCGGGCATAAACTGTTCCATCTTCTGAAGCAGTTTGCGCCGGTTTTTCGGGTCAGGTTCAACCGCCGTAACCGAGCGGAAGTTTCCACCCGTAAATTCCAGCAGTTCCCGCACCGTGTCTCCGTCATATGCACCAAGGTCATAGAAAGATTCGTCACCGCCAACTTTCAGCAAACGGTACATTTCTTCCCGCTCGGATTCACATTCCGAAAGGTAACACAGTTTCCCGGTCATCCGGTAGGAAAAAAGATTGACAAACACCTTTTTCGACAGATCATCCGCCAGCAGCGAGTAGCTTTCTGCCAGTTCTACGCGATGGGCCATCGCATATTCCCGGTCCCAGATTCCACCGCCAAACAGCGGAAGATCCGGAGCATACAATGTATGTCTGCGGGCAATGCTGTCAATATGCGCCATCACATCCGGCAAAAACGAGCCAAAGCAGAGCAGAATCACAAAATCATCCAATCGTGATTCCACCTCAGCCAGCTTCTCGACCCGGTACCCCAAAAAATTCTGACCACGGACAAACTCATCAGTCGCAAAGACACCGCTGACTTCAATTCCCCGTCTGCGGCACTCATCAAACGCCTTCTGAGCACCATTGCCCATTCCATACAGGACGACCGGGCGGGTTTCAGACTGAAGCCGTTCCCAGAGGGTCATTTCCTGTAAAATGATGTCCATTTTCTCAAGAAATTCACCTGAAACTGCCATCAAATCCAAACTCCCCCATGCTAAGATTACCCTTATTATACCCTATTTTTCATCACTTGTCTATACTTCGTTCAAAAAAAGTGCAGTGCCTGCACTCCCTTATTCGCGTTGATCGGCCGCGTTCCGACGGCCTCGATTGCAAAAATAACAGCCTTTGCAAACGCGCCGGGCAGCTTGTGCGTTATTGGGACAACAGAGAATAATTCAGGAACTGTTCACAGTTTGTTTTGCTCCCTCATTGCGAAAACTGCCCAAATGTGATACACTGATAAACGATATGAAAAACAGGAGGATGAAGGATTTGGGACTTTTTGATATTATGGGTCCGGTCATGATCGGCCCAAGCAGTTCCCATACAGCCGGCGCGGCAAGACTGGGAAGGCTGGTACGGCAGCTGACCGGCGGCGAAATCCGCAAGGTGACCATGTACCTGCACGGTTCTTTTGCCACGACCTACCGTGGACACGGTACCGACAAGGCGCTGTTGGCCGGGATTCTGGACATGCTTCCTTCAGACGAACGGCTCCGGGAATCCTTCCGTCTGGCGGAAGAAGCGGGTATCCAGTACGCTTTTATTCCGACTGATCTTGGGGAAGACTATCATCCGAATACCGTCAAGTTTGTCGTTGAAACCGCTTCGGGGATATCCCATACTGTGATCGGTGCATCCATTGGCGGCGGACAGGTACTCATACGGGAAATCGATTCCCTTAAAGTACGCTTTACCGGCGAACGGCCGATTATCATCTGCCTGCATGAAGACCATCCGGGCGTTATTGCCGGTATCTCAACCGTGCTGTACGAAGCGCATATCAATATCGGCAATATGAACGTTGACCGTGATCTCAAACGGAACAGCCATACTGCCCAGATGTATATTGAAATCGACTCCCTGCCTACCAGGGAACTGGAAAATCAGATCCGGGCCATTCCCGGCATTCTCAATGCGATGATTCTGCTGCCTGTACAGGAATGAACCGGCAGCATATTCTGTTTTATAAAGAAAGGAAATGAATCAAAATGGAACAGCTGAAAGAAAGAAAAGATATGGACCCGCGTTTTACCTGGGATTTTACCGACCTGTATCCTTCTGATGAAGCATGGGAGGAAGAAATGAAGGCTCTTGGCGGCGAGGTAGAAAGCCTTGCTTCCATTAAGGGAACACTTGGCGCTTCTGCTGCTTCGCTGAAAGCCGGACTCGACCGTTACTACGCAGTTGCAAAGCGGCTTTTCCTTGCCGGTTCCTACGCATTCTTTCATATGTCTGCCGACAACGGCGATCCCCGTTACCAGCGGATGATCGGCCTTTCCCAGCAGCTGGAAGCAAAATTTGGACAGGTTACCTCTTTCCTTGACCCGGAAATTCTGGCAATTGACCCGGATACTCTGGCAGAATACATGAAAGATCCTTCTCTGACCGAATACCGCCACATTATCGAAAATACTACCAGAGCCCGTGCACACACCCTGCCGGCTGAACAGGAAGCACTGCTTTCCCAGTTTGCACAGGTACGCAATACCCCTGACCAGGTTTTCTCGATGTTCGGAGATGTCGATATCCGTTTTGAGGATGTCATCGACGAAAACGGCAAACCTTCTCCTCTGACCAACGGCAACTTCGGCGTATACCGCGAAAGCCGCTGCCAGGCTGTCCGCAAGGATTCCTTTGAAAAGATGATGGGTGCTTTCAAGGCCGCTATCAATACCCTTTCTGCAAACTACACCGGTCAGGTTCGTCTGAACAATGCCTTTGCCCGTATCCGCGGATTTGATTCTGCCTGTGAAGCAGCGTTGTTTGCCGGCAATATTCCGGTCAGCGTATATGATTCCCTGACCGAAGCTATTCACCAGAGCCTGCCGACGATGAAACGTTATCTCGGCCTGCGCAAAAAGGTGCTGGGACTGGATGAGCTGAACATGTACGACCTGTATGTTCCGATGGTCGACAATGTAGACTACCCGATGCCCTATGAAGATGGTAAACAGCTGGTTAAAAAGGCACTGGCACCGCTGGGCGAAAAATACGCTGCACTGCTCGACCGTGCATTCAATGAACACTGGATTGACGTCTACGAAAACAAGGGCAAGACTTCCGGTGCTTATTCTGCTGGTGTCTACGGCGTTCACTCGTTTGTCCTGCTCAACTATACCGATACGCTGGATGATGCTTTCACACTGGCACACGAGCTGGGCCATGCAATGCACTCCTACCTGTCCAACGAAGCACAGACTTTTGCAAACTCCGATTATTTCATCACCGTTGCCGAGGTCGCTTCCACTGTCAACGAAGTACTGTTGACCAAGTACCTGCTTGCTACCGAAACTGATCCCAAGAAACGCGCTTATATCCTCAACCACTTCCTGGAAGGATTCCGCACAACCGTTTACCGTCAGACTCTGTTTGCTGAGTTTGAACGCAAAGCACATGATCTTGACCAGGCTGGTACTCCTCTGACTGCCGAGGTACTGAACGGTATCTATCATGACCTGAACGCTCTTTATTATGATGGTGCAACCGTCAACCCGCTTCAGGACGTCGAATGGGCACGGATTCCGCATTTCTATTCTTCTTTCTATGTTTATCAGTACGCAACCGGTTTCTGCTCGGCTGTTGCGATTGCCAACCATATCATTGAAACTGGCGACGCATCCGATTACCTCCGCTTCCTGACCACTGGCGGCAGCGATTATCCGATTGAAGAGCTGAAGATTGCCGGTGTCGACCTGACACAGCCGGATACCGTCAAAAACGCACTGAAGGTATTTGATGAGAGCCTCTCCGAACTGGAAGCGCTGATCGGCTAATCGGGAGAAAATACAATGACTGCAAAAGAATGCCTTGTCCGCGCTGAAAGGGACTCTGTTACCCTTGGGGCACTCTCTCTTGCCATCGAATCGGAAAGCGGCGGTTCGATGGCAAACTCCCTTGATCGGCTTTCCTCCATGCTGGAAGTTATGGAGGCAGAAGTCGAAAACGCACTGACTGCTCCGGTACTGTCGGTCAGCGGATTGACCGGCGGAGACGGTTATCTCTATGAAAAATACCGGCAGGCAGGTGGTTCACTGCTCGGCCATATTCCGGCACTTGCCACTGCTTACGCATTATCTGCCTCTGAAACAAACGCTGCGATGGGCAGAATCGTCGCATGTCCGACTGCCGGTTCATGCGGTATCGTCCCGGCATGTGTACTGGCTGTTTCCCGGGTACGGAATATCCCGCGGGAAAAGGTACTGGAAGCACTCGCATGTGCAGGACTGGTCGGAATGCTGATCGATGAACACGCATCCCTTGCAGGTGCACAGGGCGGCTGTCAGGCTGAATGTGGAAGTGCGGCTGCAATGGCTGCCGCAGCTGTGGTGGAAATGATGGGCAGCAGTCCAAAGGCTGCTTTCAATGCCGCCGCAATTGCAATCAAAAACCAGCTTGGTCTGGTGTGTGACCCGGTTGCCGGGTTGGTGGAAATTCCCTGCATCAAGCGGAATGTCGGCGGCGTTTCCATTGCGCTGTCGGCTGCTGATCTGGCACTGGCCGGGATTGAAAGCAAGATTCCGTTTGACGATACCGTCGATGCAATGAACCGGGTCGGAAAAGCACTGCCTGCTGCACTGCGCGAAACGGCGCTGGGTGGACTGGCAACGACCGAAACCGGAAAGGAAATGCAGAAAAAAGTGTTCGGAAACGAAAAATAAACTACTGTCGGCGCTGATTTATTCCGCATTCGCTTGACATTTTTCGTCACGTCCTCTACAATAGAATTCAGCCTAATAATACAGGAAAGGTTTGATACACGATGAAACGCACTGAAATTGCACAGCTGCATAAAAATTATGCCGCAATGGATGGGCAGACGGTCACCGTTGCCGGTTGGATTAAAACCAGCCGCGACTCCAAAGCGGTAGGTTTTCTGTCTATCGGAGACGGCAGCTGCTTTACCCCTGTTCAGATCGTATATGACGCTGACAAACTCGCCAATTTTAAAGAGGTCACCAAATTCGGCGTTGGCGCAGCAGTCATTGTAAACGGCAAAGTTGTCGTTACTCCCGGCGCAAAACAGCCCTTTGAAATCCATGCAGATGAAATTACACTGGAAGGCGCGTCTTCTCCTGAGTATCCGCTTCAGAAAAAGCGTCACACACTGGAATACCTGCGCACAATCTCCTATCTGCGTCCCCGCACCAATACTTTCCAGGCTGTTTTCCGCATCCGTTCCGCGATTGCGTTTGCGATTCACTCCTTCTTCCAGGAGAGAGGTTTCTGTTATGTACACACTCCGCTGATTACCGCAAGTGACTGCGAAGGTGCTGGCGAAATGTTCCGTGTCACCACAATTGACCCGGCTAATCCTCCTATGACTGAGGATGGCACTGTCGATTACGCACAGGATTTCTTTGGCCGTCAGACCAACCTGACCGTTTCCGGCCAGCTGGAAGCAGAAGCAATGGCAATGGCATTTGGTAACGTCTATACCTTCGGCCCGACCTTCCGTGCCGAACAGTCTTACACCACCCGTCATGCGGCTGAGTTCTGGATGATTGAGCCGGAGATGGCATTTGCAGACCTGGCAGATGATATGGAATGCATCCACGACATGATTAAATATGTCATCGGCTATGTACTCGAACATTGCCCGGACGAGCTCCAGTTCTGCAACAATTTCTATGACAAGGGCCTGATTGAGCGCCTGCGCGGACTGCTGGAAGCAGAGTTTGCTCATGTTACCTATACTGAAGCAATCAAGCTGCTGGAAGAACATAAGGATGAATTCAAATATCCTGTTTTCTGGGGCTGTGATTTGCAGACCGAGCATGAACGCTATCTGACTGAACAGGTTTTCAAGAAACCCGTTTTCGTTACCGACTATCCCAAGGAGATCAAGGCATTCTATATGCGCCTGAACGACGACGGCAAGACGGTTGCGGCAGTTGACCTGCTGGTACCCGGTATCGGTGAGATCGTCGGCGGTTCTCAGCGTGAAGAGCGTCTGGACTACCTGACCGCTGCAATGAAGAACTTCGGACTCAACGAATCTGATTACGACTGGTATCTGAACCTGCGCCGTTACGGCGGAACCAAGCACTGCGGATTTGGTCTGGGCTTTGAACGTCTGGTCATGTACATGACCGGTGTCGAAAACATCCGTGACGTTATCCCCTTCCCCCGTACAACCGGCTCCATCTATTAAGCAGTTGGTCCTTTTGTTTTGCCCCAGGCAATTGCCTGGGGCGTTTTAACGCACGGGCCTTTTGATAAATCTATTCTTCATACAGGAGTCATCTGTCATGAAACATGTGATAAACTTTGTCAAAAAAGAAGCGGTGCTTTCCGCTTCGGCACTGCTGGCGGTAATATCGGCGTTTTTTGTTCCACCGTCGGCGGAGTACATCAGTTATATTGATTTCAGGGTACTGTCGCTGCTGTTTTGTCTGATGCTGGTGGTCGCAGGATTGAGAGGAATCGGCGTGTTCCACTATCTGGGAAGTACACTGCTGGGAAAAGCAAAGTCTACAAGGCTTCTCAGTTTGTTGTTGGTTGGACTCTGCTTTTTTTCAAGTATGCTGATTACCAATGACGTCTCGCTGATTACCTTTGTTCCGTTTGC
>DVLW01000250.1 GCA_018715285.1 Candidatus Faecivivens stercoripullorum
CTACTGTGTGCCTAGTGTTGCTCTTGAGCCTGATTTTTCCGGGCTGTTCCGAACAGGAGATTGTAAATGACAGCAGTGCATGTGCTGCCTTGCCCAGCTTTTCCTCAGAAAGTGAACTAGCCGAATTTCTGAATGAGCAGAATGTATATTCCGAGTCGAATCCGGATATGTTTGCCAAGCCAGGTTATATACCGGATGGATACATATTGGACGAGATTATTTTAGCGCCTAGTTCTGAAGGCTCTGACGCTCATTTGACTTATTACTACCGTTCAGAGAGATTTCTGAATTATAGGCAGACGGTTGATTTCAGAGATTTGGCAACTTCTGAAGCCGATCAGGCATATCACGATTTTCAAAAGCAAAGTACACTTTCTTTCAACCGGAGTCCCGAAACGAGGTCTTCCATGCCGACGGATGGAAATTATTTTCAAATATATCATATGGTTCCCAGTGTACTTTATCCGGAAGTTTACATCACCAGCAGTTCTCCGCAAGTTACCAAAGATGTAGTAAATATTGCTTGGTTGGATGAAACAGGACATTTTTGTACATTGCAAATGCCATACGATCTGTTTAGAGAAGAGGATATCCCGACCTATACCGAGGTGGAATATTTCTATATCGACACCTATAATCAGACAACGATTCTTGCTGAATAATCTGTTAGCATAATCAAAAGGCCTGCTGCAAATTCTGTTTTGCAGCAGGCCTGATTTTATGCAGATAATTTGTGGATAACCGTTATTCGCGGATAATCAGGTATCCCCAGTCGGGAAGGGTAACGGTTGCACCATCCGGGTACTGTTCATCTGTCAGCAGGTTGACCGACGCAGGAACAGTGACCTCGACCGGCTGCATCGAGTAGTTGAGCAGGAAGGTAACTTTTCTGCCTTCACTGTCAACCGACTGGCGGACAGTGACCGGGCTGTCAGCAAAAGGCGTATCGACACCGGCCGTTTTAAGTGCCTCGGTCATCAGTGCTGAAAGCACCTTTTCTCCGGCATGGCAGCCAATGTAGTAACCCTGACCGTTTCCATATTTTGCACGGGTGATGGCGGCATATGCCTTCCAGTAGGGATGGTCATAACGGGAAAGGATTTCGGTTCCGTTTTCGGGAATTAGCAGTTCCATCCAGTTGATGGCTGCTTCACCGCTGCCGATACCGTCCAGGCGGACGTTTTCAGGAACGGTAAACTGAGAGTAGGACAGCCCGAAAGCTTTCGACAGCATATGCGGCGCTTCATCATGGTAGACCTTGATGTTTTCATCCGCAAAAGCGGTCTTGAATGTTGCCAGCAGGGTACCGCCGTTTTCTTCATACGCAAGCAGTGTTTTCAGCAGGCTTTCAGGAGCCGCATACAGTGCCGGAATGCAGATCAGGCTGTATTTTGACAGGTCAGCACCTTCCGGAAGCGAGTCGGCATAGATAAAGTCGACGCCAACGTTCATATGGTAGAGCGTCTGGTACATCCAGCGGACAACACCGTTATAATCGATATTGCTGCCGAACATGCCGCCACTGATCGGGAAGTATTTCAGCGAAGTCAGCGCAATATTGCTGACCAGAATTGCAACCTTGTTTTCCTTGTGCAGGCCATTGAGAGCGCCAGACAGCTTGGCAAATTCCTTGCCGACCGTTTTGGCTTCCTGGTAGACCGCAGACGGCTTGAAGTCATGGGAAAGCAGGCCTTTCCAGTAGGTTTCCATCGAGTTGTGGATGGAATGCCAGTGCCAGTATTCGACCATCTCGGCACCGGATGCCAGATGGCTGATTGCCTGTAACCGCAGCTGTCCCGGGAACGGTGTCCAGGACGGGAATCCCTGAGCTTCGGTTTCCAGTACCAGATAGGGCGCATTTTTCAGACTACGTGTCTGGTCGCCCGACTGTGCAATCTCAATACCGGTCAGCTTTTCTTGAGTCGGATGATAGATATCACATCCGGTAATATCCAGACACTCGGCGACCCGGTCGTGGTCAACATCCGGCTGGATACCGTTAGAGTATCCGGTCCAGTTGAAGTCAAGGTTATGGGTGACAAACTGGTCGGGACGGGCGTATTCCCGGACGATGGAAGCCTGCCAGGACAGATAATCGGTAACCAGACTGCGCTGGAATTTTTCAAATTCCGCTGCGAAACTGCCGTTGATGGTTCCTCTCACATCCGGGACATCTTCCCATGCGTCCACCCGGTTGCTCCAGTAGTCAAAACCAAAAGCTGCGTTCAAAGCGTCGGTCGTACCGAATTTGTCCCGCAGATACCGGACAAACATCCGCTGGACATTATTTCCGGCGGTACCGTAATATTTGGTTTCGTTATCAATCTGGTAGCCGATGACCGCCGGATGATTGCAGACATGCTTCATCAGTTTGCGGATCACTCGTTCACCATAAAACAGGTAGGCAGGTGAGGTGATGTCCATAATCTGGCGAGCGCCGTACGGACGGCGGCCCTGTTTGGTTTCTGCAATGACTTCCGGGTGCATCTTTTCCAGCCAGGAGGGAATCGCGTAGGTTGGCGTGCCAATAATGACGTCAATTCCAGCTTTGTACATTCCATCCAGTACCCGGTCGATATGGGAATAATCAAAATATCCCGGACGCGGTTCCATCGTTGACCAGGTGGATTCGGCAATACGGACAACATTGATTCCCGCATCCTTCATCATCCGGATATCTTCATCCAACCGGTCACAGGGCATATATTCATCGTAGTAGGCGACGCCATAATAAAGTTTTTTCATGATAACCCTCCTGGTAGTCGATTGGTTACAGATGTTATGCTTACAGTGCAAAAGTATTCATCGAATGGGGCGCGAGGACAGCAGAAAAGCTCTTGCCTTCGCCTTCAAAAGTAAAGGTGCGTTCACGGTCGAGCGTGTTCTGTACCACAACAATGATCTCTCCATCCGGGTTCTTGAACGCCATAGCCGACATATTCCAGTGTCCGCTGCCTGCGAGAACCTTTGCGCCCGGTTTAATGAAGTGGGCGTAATGTTTCATGACATAGAACTCGGGATTATAAGTGACGGTTTTGGTTTCCGGGTCGATGGTAATCATTGTGTTCTGACGCCAGCCCCAGGTAGAGCTTCCGCCCGGCTGGAGAATCATGTTCCAGTAGGTATAGACGGTAACGCCGTACTGGAAGTAGTGGCGAACCAGATCAAAAATGTATGCCGCATAAGTCCAGTTATTGGAACCGTCGCCGCATTCGTTTTCCGTCTGCATCAGGCCGAGTTCCGGGAAGGTCTCATGAGTCTTATGGATAACCCGCTGACCGTTCCACTGATAGCCAAGGCCGGAAATGTATTTTCTTGCCTCATCGTCAAACAGGATGTTATCGATGTAAGAAGAGTAGAGGTCGTTGACGATACCATGCATTGTGAAATCCATTTCGGTAGGACCGTTGAGGGTACCCAGCCAGATTTCGGTATCCACGCCGTTCTTTTCAAAGTACGGCCCGATGTAGTCGCGGATAAATACTCTGAATTCTTCCGAAGACCACAGGCAGGACGGGAACTTCTGGTCAGCAAACGGTTCGTTCTGGAGACAGAGACGGGAAACTTTTACCCCTTCTTTTTCGTACGCATCCAGAAAACGATGGAAATATTCACAATAAGCAAGCTGAGTTTTCTCATCCCGAACCATCCGGCCATAGTTGTAAATAGGCGGATTCTTCATCCAGGTAGGAGGCGACCAGGGAGAAGCAAAGAACTTCATATTCGGGCAGCGTTTCTGTGCTTCGCGGATGTAAGGAAGAACATACTTTTCATCCCGTGCAATCGAGAAAGCGGACATATCATAGTCCTGGTCGGTTTCGTTATGGGAGTACCAGCGTTCGGCATAATCGTTGGCGCCGACTGAAATCCGTCCCCAGTTGAACGCGCAGCCTTCCTTGGAGAAGAGCTCGTCCAGAACCTTGTCCTGTTCCGACTTATCCAGTGAGGACAGTGCGATGTAGCTCAGTTCGTTGAAACATCCGCCGAATCCTTCAACAGTCTGGCATTCTTCACCGGTCAGAGTCAGACGGTGAACGGAAGCAGGAGTATCAGTCAGCTGCATTGTCTGCCACTGTTTTTCAGGAGTTGTTGCAATCCATTTCATGATAATGTTCCTTTCTTTTACGGAAAATAAACAGTCTTTTATTTATATGTGCTCGTGCACAATTTCTACATATATTATACCGCATTCCGGCCACCTTTTCAAGGCTTTTTCACAGAATGCGGTATAGTTATCCTGATTTTGAAAATCACAGAAAAAATCAGTACTCACAGAAGTTAGAGTATCCAGATTTTATAAATAATCCAAATTATCAAATCTGATACAGAGCCTTGAATTTTTCTTCCAGATAATCCAGATAATAATTTACATTGAGCGGTTCATCTGTAATCTGACGAATCCATTCATCCGGTGTGGTGATGGAAGCAATCGAGAAGACATGCTCTTTCAGCCAGCTGAGCACCTTATCCAGTTCACTGGCT
>DVLW01000251.1 GCA_018715285.1 Candidatus Faecivivens stercoripullorum
TGACAAACCGGTTCCTCCTGCTGAGGCTGTAACGGTACTGGACTGGTTTATTACCGAACTGACCGGCAGAGGTACCAGTCTGCTGATGATTAGCGGCAACCATGATTCTCCGGAACGTCTGGATTTTGGCAGCGGAATTTTTGAACAAAAAGGTGTATATCTTGTTGGACAGTTTAACGGGCTTCCGAAAAAGGTCACCCTCGGTCAGCCGGGCGATCAGGCAGATTTTTACCTGCTGCCATTTATCCGTCCCGGCAACGTCCGGGCTTATTATCCGGATGAAAATATCAGGAGCTATGAGGACGCGATGCGCTGTGTCATGAAACATGTCACCCTGTCGGAAGATGTCCCCAGCGTACTGGTCGCTCATCAGTTTGTCACCGCCGGAGGTATTTCACCTGAACGGAGTGATTCGGAAATTATCTCGCTGGGTGGAACGGATAATGTGGACGTATCCAATTTTATTTCTTTTCAGTATGTGGCGCTCGGGCATATCCATCGTCCCCAGCGATTGACCAGAGACAGTGTACGGTATGCCGGTTCGCCGCTGAAATACTCGTTTTCTGAGGCGGAATATGATAAATCGGTGGTGCTGGTCACCTTAAATGGCATGGAAGAACCGTCGGTTGAACTGATTCCGCTGGTCCCTAAACGGGATTTGCGCCGTATCCGCGGACCGCTGGAAAAGCTGCTGAGTGATGAGGTTGTGGAAGCGTCCAACCGTGAAGATTATCTGCATGTCACGCTGACCGATTCCGAACCGGTGGCAGATCCGCTTTACCGGCTGCGGCAGGTTTACCCGAATATCATGCGGCTTTCTTTTGCTTCGGCGATGGAAGAGGAAGAAGTGGAGATTGCAGGCTGTGAAGAGGTGGAGCGCAGAACGCCGCCCCAGTTGTTCGCGGAATTTTACAGTCAGATGCAGGGTGAGCAGCTTTCGGAGGAAGACAGCAAGCTGGTGCTTCGGCTGATGGAAAAGATATGGGGAAGACAGGCCGATGATATGATGGACGATGCGGAAGGAGGGGTCGAAGATGAGACCGATTAAACTGACAATGACAGCGTTTGGCCCCTATGCCGGAAGTGTGACGGTGGATTTTTCAAAGTTTGGGGAAAAGGGACTGTTCTTGATTACCGGCGATACCGGTGCCGGCAAAACGACGATTTTTGACGGGATTACCTTTGCGCTGTACGGTGAAACCAGCGGCAGTGTCCGGGAACCTGATTCGCTGCGCAGCGGATATGCCGGACCTGATACCGAAACCAGTGTCCAGTTGGATTTCCGTTATGCCGGAAAACGCTATTCGGTCACCCGTTCCCCACGCTATGAGCGCCCCAAAAAGCGCGGTGAGGGAACCTCTCTCCATCCTGCAACCGCTGAACTGACGATGCCGGACGGACAGGTTATTACATCAATTAAGAGCGTCAATGAAAAACTGGAGGAAATTATCGGGCTGACGGCTCAACAGTTTTCTCAGGTCGCGATGATTGCACAGGGTGATTTCCAGAAACTGCTGCTGGCTGAGTCCAAAGAGCGGCAGCGGATTTTTACAACGCTGTTTTCTACCGAGGATTTCGCACGTTTTACCGACCTGCTCCGTTCTATGGAATCAGAGGCCAGAGCGCAGAAAGAGTCCCTCTTTCAGGAAATCCAGTTGCAGCAGTCACAGATCGAGCTGCCTGATGAACTGCGTCCTGACCCGGAAAAATGGCAGTCAATTATTGGTTCACCCTATAACTGGGAGGAACTGTCTCCGCTGCTGAACAAGGCTATCACTGCCGATCAGGCAGCTGAAAAGGCGCTTGGGGCTTCGGCTGCGGAAAATGAAGAGATGCGTGCAGGTCTGGCAGCGGCGGTCAAAACCGGTGAAGAACTCAACGCCCGACTGGATAAACTCGAGATGACCCGGCAGGAACTTGCACTTCAAAAACTGCGCACTGCCGAAATGGAAGAAACCGAACGTCGGCTCACTTTGGCAGTAGCCGCTGAAAAGGTTCGTCCGGAAGCAGAAGGATGTGTCCGCGCGGCCAAACGTCTGAAAGAGGCGGCACAGTCGCTGCAAAATTCGGCAGACGAGCTTACACTGGCGCAAAAAGTGATGGAAAAGGCAGAACGTGCGCTCGGCCTTCAGGAAAAGAATATCCCGCAGCAGAACCGCCTGACCGGTGAAGTGCAGATGCTGGAAAAAACACGTCCGCAGTTTGAACGGCTGGAAAGCCAGATGCAGCTGCAAAAGAAGCTGGAACAGGAACGGAAACAGCTTATCAGCAAGGTGAACAGCCTGATCTGCCGTCAGGAAGAAGAACAGGGTAAAATATCCGGAATGAAGATGTCGGAGCAGCAGCTTCGTCCGGTTCCGGCCAAGCTGGCAGCAGAACAGGCGAATCTGTCGCGTGCCCGTCAGCTTGCCGCACTGACTGCACGGATTGTCGGCGCGGTCAAAACCTATCGCGAAACCATCCGGGAACGGGATAAGGTGCAAGCTATCGCTAAATCTGATCTCAAATTCTGGGAACAGACCCAGAAGACACTTGCAGATGTGCGTACCCGTTTTTTTGCCCATCAGGCCGGATTTCTTGCCAGCAGCCTGACTGAAGGACAGCCCTGTCCCGTCTGCGGCTCGGCCCATCATCCATCGCCTGCGCCGCTTCCGGATGGCGCACCGTCTGAAGAAGAACTCAAAAAGGCAGAAACCGCGGAAAAAGACAGTGGACGCCGCAGTACCGAAAGCAGCCGCAAATCCGGAGAGCTTGCCGCAAAGGTTGGTGAGATGGAAAAAAATCTGCTGATATCGGTGGAAGGCGCGTATGGGCAGTCGGTGCCGCTTGAGCAGATTTCGCCATTTTTAAAAGAACAGGAGTCCGCCATCAATGCCCAGATTGAGCAGCTGGAAAAAAACTGCAATGATCTGGAATCTAAAGCTGCACGGCTGGCTTCTCTCACAGAGGAGATCGGCAAACGTGAAACAGCTCTCAAGGAGGTTTCCGCCAGCCTTGAAACTGAACGTCAGAATTTGCAGGATGCTTCCGGCAAATTGCAGGCAGCCAATGCCGGCGTGAATGAAATCCGCGCTCAGCTTCCCTGTCAGTCGCCTGAGGAACTGGAAAAGCTGATTGCACGCCGCCGTCAGACGCTGACCCGTCTGGAACAGGATCTGCAAACTGCACGCACCGAACGTGAAAAGGCAGCAACTGCACTTTCTGCCTCGCAGTCGAAGAATGCGTCCTGTCAGGAGGAACGCCAGAAAGCTGAAACCGATTACCGTCAGGCAGTGGACCGTTACCGGGAAGCCCTCACATCGGCCGGTTTCCCGGATAAGGAAGCGTATATTGCCGCCCGTCTCCAGCCGGAAACCGCAAGACAGATGAAAAAAGAACTGGATGACTGGAACCAGCTGACACTTCGGCTGAAAGCATCCTGCGAGACCCTGTCCGAGGAAACCAAAGATCAGCCGCGTGCAGATATTGCCGGGCTTTCTGCGGCACTGGATGCAGCTTCGGGTAAGGGAGAGCGTCTGCGTGCTGAGCAGTCGGTCGTCTATCGCCGCAGGGAAAATAACCTCCGGATTTATCAGTGCCTGACCGATAAAGCACCAGCATTTGCAAAAGCTGCTGCTGAACATGCAAGGCTGCTCCGGCTGTATCAGACCGCTTCCGGCGGGTTGGTCGGAAAGAGAAGGCTGTCGTTTGAGACATTTGTCCAGGCCGCATATTTTGAAGAGGTTATCCGCGAGGCAAACCGCCGTCTTCGGGTTATGTCTGCCGGTCAGTATAAACTGCTGCGGACGGATGAAAAGACCGGTGCATCCCAGACGGGACTGGCACTGAACGTACTGGACCATTATACCGGCAAGGTGCGCAGCGTCAAGACACTGTCGGGTGGTGAAACCTTTATGGCATCGCTGGCACTGGCACTTGGTCTGTCGGATGTAATCTCCCGGTCTTCGGGCGGAATCAAACTGGATACGATGTTTATCGATGAAGGCTTTGGAACGCTGGATTCTGATTCGCTGGAACTGGCACTCGGGATTTTGTCAGAAGTGTCGGCAGGCGATCATCTGGTCGGCATTATCTCGCATGTGAGCGAACTGTCTTCCCGGATTGAAAATAAAATCGTTGTCCGCAAAACTGCTTCCGGCAGTGTCATCAAAAGCTGAATAAACAAAAATACCGCTGAACGGTTCCATTCCGGCAACCATTCAGCGGTATTGTATTTACTTTTACAGCTCGATTTCTTCACCCGGCTGGAGAATCAACCGGTTTTCGACATCCAGCTGCTCGGCTCTTTCCATGTCGAACAGTTCGCCCGGTGCCATGTGTACCGGGATCACTTTTTTAGCCTGAATCAGTCCGGCACATTTGGCGGCCTCTTCAGGTCCCATGTTGTAAACGCCGTCGATCGGCAGCAGCGCATAGTCCAGGTTCATCTCGGACATTTTGCTCATCTGTGCGGTGGTGGAAGTGTCGCCGGCACAGTAGATCTTTTTGCCGTCCAGCAGCAGGACATATCCGACACACTCGTTCTTTTTGTGATGGGAGTTATAGGCTTCGACCGCGCGTACCTGGAAGGCACCGAAGTTGAAAAGATGGTACTGACCATCACGGATGGAATCCTTTTCGGTAATAATCCGGCATCCTGCCGCATGGGGCATCAGATCGACCTGATTGTGGTCGTGGTGCTCATGGGTCACGAAGATGTAGTTGGCCGGAAGATCGTATCCTTCACCTGCATAGGGGTCCAGATAGATCACAGTCCCGTCATTCATGACGAAGCGGACACTGCCGTGTCCCTGATATAACATTTTTGCCATTTCCTTCAATCCTCTCTGTTACAGTGAAAGCGGAGCTTTCGAAGCTGTTATAGATGGTTTTGTGTATTTCTATCTATATTGTATTTTACGGGATTTAGCCTTCAAAGTCAAGAGAAGGGCTGACAGGATTTGTATTTACCGATGCTTTTATTTCTGTGCACAATTATCTGCACCTTTTCGGAAAATATGAATATTTTGTTGACAGGTAAAATTTTGAGGTATTTTTTTACCCTTTCCCGTCGGACGCCCGCACTTGTCATGCGGAGCTGATTCGTGTATAATGAAGGGACAGGAATGAACCTTTGATGGGGAGAATCCTGGAAGGGGCTTCGCCCTTTCTAAAACAGAGGGGAAATGTTTGGATGGATAAACTAACTGTATGTCTGCTCAATGACTCTTTTCCGCCGACGATTGACGGCGTGGCAAATGCAACGCTTAATTATGCCCGCAGTATTCAGAAAAACCATGGCCGCGCAATTGTCGCGACACCCTGGTATCCGCATGTCCGGGATGATTATCCCTTTAAGGTGGTGCGGTATGCCAGCGCTGCCATGACCAAAAAGCTCGGATACCGCGGAGGGATTCCGTTTGATCTGCGGATGCAGACCTACCTTGCCCGGCAGAATATCGATATTATACATACCCATTGCCCGTTTATTTCGACGCTTGTAGCAAGAATCCTGCGGTATAATACCGGGGCACCGGTTGTTTTTACCTATCATACCAAGTTTGATGTGGATATCGAAAAGAGAGTGGCTTTAAACCCTGTGCGCAGCGCTTCCCTGAAACTGCTGCTGAACAATATCAATGCCTGCGATGAAGTATGGGTCGTTAGTAAGGGCGCCGGTGAAAACCTCAGAAGCCTTGGCTATGAGGGAAAGTATATTGTAATGGAAAACGGCGTCGATTTTACCCGTGGACGTACCGATGATGCGGTACTGGAGCAGATGCGTCAGGAATATGGCATCCGTCCGGAACAGACGGTATTTTTGTTTGTCGGACGGATGATGTGGTATAAGGGCGTCCGGATTTCGATTGACGGTCTGGCAAAGGCCAAAAAGCAGGGCGCACAGTTCAAGATGTTTTTTGTTGGTGACGGTGCCGACCGCGCCGAGGTGGAAAGCTATTGTCAGAAGGTCGGCATCGGTGAGGACTGCATCTTTACCGGCGCAATCCAGGACAGGGAAAAGCTGCGCAGTTATTTTTCGCTGGCAGAACTGTTTTTGTTCCCGTCTACCTATGATACCAACGGAATCGTTGTCCGTGAAGCGGCGGCCTGTTCCTGTCCGGCGGTTCTGGTCAGAGGAAGCTGTGCCGCAGAAGGCATCACCGATGGACGAAACGGGCTTTTAATTGAAGAAAACGGCGATTCGATGTCCGAAGTGATTATGAAAGCCTGTGCCGACCGTGCCAAACTGAAAGAGATCGGCAAAAATGCCTGCGAAGAAATCTACCTTTCATGGGATGACGCGGTTGCAAAAGCCTGTGAACGGTATCAGTATGTCATCAAGCGGCATACCCGTGAACGGCGCAGCAGCACGCTGGAACAGGAAATGCGCGAGATCAAGACGTTTTTCGAGCAGCGCAGAAATGAATATGTACGGCGGTATTACCGGTTCGGCCGTCAGCTGATTGAAGGAAAACTGCCGCCGCTGCCGGGTAAAAAACCGGTCATTGTCAAACAGGAAGAAAAAAATCTCCCCAAATCCGGGAAGGAGTCGAAAAAGTGAAGCAGTATTCGTTGGCGATTATCGGCGGCGGCGCTTCCGGAATGATGGCAGCTGTCACGGCGGCCGGTGCAGGATGTGGTTCTGTACTGCTGCTGGAACGCGGCGGACGGATTGGACGCAAGCTGCTCGCGACCGGTAACGGACGGTGCAATATCTCCAACCGCAACGCAGGCAGGACAGGATACCATGGTGCCGCGCCGGGATTTGTCCGTCCGGCGATGGAACGGTTCACGGTGGAAAAAACACTGCGGCTGTTTGAAGAGATGGGCCTGCCGGTGGTTGAGGAAGAAAACGGAAAACTCTATCCCTATAGTTTACAGGCAGCGGCGGTACTGGATGTACTGCGGCTGGAACTGGAACGGCTGGGAGTGGAAATCTATACCGACAGTGAAGTGCAGACAATCCGCAGGATGAAGGATGGCAGCTTCCGGATGCAGGTGCAGTCGGGTGAAGAGAAAACCGAATATGCCGCAAAACGTGTGATTGTCGCCTGTGGCGGTGAAGCGTCGGCAGGTCTTGGCGGGTGCAATGGCGGATACCGGCTGCTGGAAGGACTGGGACACAGGATTACGCCGAGACTTCCGGGTATCGTCCAGCTCAAAGGCGATATGAACGGGCTGAAAGGATTGTCCGGCAGTAAATTTGAAGCCAGCCTGACCCTGAAAGATGGTCAGAAGGTCTGCCGCAGGGAAGACGGCGAACTGCTGTTTACCGATTACGGCGTATCCGGACCGCCGGTCATGCAGCTGTCGGCGACTGCATCCCGTCTGCTGGACAAGGGAAGAAAACCGGTGCTGGAAATCGATTTTCTGCCGCAGATTGCGGAAAATGCGCTGATTGGAATGCTGCATCGCCGCGCAAAAGACCGGCCCGATAAGCGGCTGGAAGATTATTTTACCGGATTTATCCCCAAACGCCTGGGGCAGTGTGTCCTCAAACTGTCCGGTGCCGCTCCGCTTTCGAGACTGTCCGGCAGCCTTCAAAGACAGGAAATTGAGACAGTCGCGCGGCTGCTCAAATGTTTTCCCGTCCGGATTACCGGCACCAATGGGATGAAAAATGCTCAGGTGACCATCGGTGGTGCCGATACCAGCCAGTTTAATCCGGAGACTATGGAGTCCAAACTGGTGAAGGGTTTGTATGTGACCGGCGAACTGTATGATATCGACGGTGACTGCGGCGGATATAATTTGCAGTGGGCGTGGTCTTCCGGACAGCTGGCGGCTGTGGAAGCGATGCGTTCGCTGGCTGTTTCCCAAAATTGATTTCCCTGCTGTTCACACCCTGGTCATTGACTTTTGCGGTAAAAGAAGGTAAAATAAATAAAATAACTGTTCCGGATAAACGTTTTTTAATAACGGCCGCTTTTGCGGTAAACGGGATATCTGAAAGCTAGAAAGAAGGTATACTATGGATCTTGTCATCATGGCGGCGGGCATCGGGTCCCGTTTTGGCGGCGGTATCAAGCAGCTGACCCCGGTCGGTCCTTCCGGTGAGGTCATTCTGGAATATTCGGTTCACGATGCGCTGGAAGCCGGATTTGACAGAGTGGTGTTCGTCACCCGTAAGGATTTGGAAAAGACGTTTCATGAGATTGTCGGCGACCGGATTGCAAAGGTCTGCCCGACTGCATACGCTTTTCAGGAACTGGACGATCTGCCGGAAGGCTTTACCTGCCCGGAGGGAAGAACCAAACCCTGGGGTACCGGTCAGGCAATCCTCTGCTGCCGGAATATCGTCAAAGGCCCGTTTGCCATCATCAACGCCGATGACTATTATGGCAAGGAAGCCTTTAAACTGATGCATGACTATCTGGCTCAGAACGGCGACAGCAAGGGCCGTTACTGCATGGCTGGCTTTATCCTGGGGAATACCCTTTCGGATAACGGCGCGGTTACCCGCGGTGTCTGCCAGGTGGATGAAAATGGCAACCTCGCCGGTGTAAACGAAACCCATGGTATCGTCAAGACTGAGAATGGTGCCGCTGTTGAAAAGGATGGAGAAATGGTTCCGATTGATGTCGGCAGCCATGTCTCGATGAACCTCTGGGGACTGACGCCTGAATTCTTTGAACAGCTGGAAAAAGGCTTTGTGGAATTTCTGAAGAATCTCAAGCCGGGCGATGTCAAGAGCGAATATCTGCTTCCGTCGGTCATCGATGGGATGATTCATTCGGGTGCGGCTGAGGTAAAGATGCTGGAAACCCATGATAAGTGGTTTGGCGTCACCTATGCCGAAGACAAGCAGACGGTTGTCGATGCCTTTGCAGAACTGCACAGGGAAGGCGTTTACCCTGAGACCCTGTTTGGAGTGTGAATCGGTGCAGCGGATACTTGGATATATGCGCAAGGCAATTCAGGAATTTGATCTGATTTCAGACGGGGACCGGATTGCTGTTGGTGTTTCGGGCGGAAAGGATTCGGTTGTTCTGCTGGTCGGGCTTGCCCGGCTGCAGCGGTTTATCGGCATTGACTTTTCGATTGTCGGGATTACCCTTGACCCGCAGTTCGGCGGCGTCCCGGGTAATTATGAGGAAGTCGAAAAGCTGTGCGCGGAACTGGGAATCGAGTACCATATCCTGCCGACCGAGATCGGACAGATCGTTTTTGATGTACGCAAAGAGCCAAACCCGTGCAGCCTCTGTGCACGGATGCGCCGCGGTGCGTTGCATGATGCGGCAAAAAAGTTTGGATGCAATAAGCTGGCGCTCGGGCATCATTATGACGATGTTGTCGAAACTTTTGTCATGAACCTGTTTAATGAAGGCCGTCTGGGGTGTTTTGCACCCAAGACCTGGCTTTCGAGAAAGGAACTGTGGATGATTCGCCCGCTGGTGTTCGCGCCTGAGGCGGATATCCGCCGCGCGGCGGCACGGTGTGAACTGCCGATTGTCAAAAGCCGCTGTCCGGCGGATGGGCATACATCCCGTGAGGATATCAAAAACTTTCTTGCCCAGAAGGAGCGGGAAAGCAATGGATTCAAATACCGGCTGTTTGGTGCACTGCGCCGCAGTGGATTGGATGGCTGGGGATACCCTGAAACGGATGTCTCTCATCGCAGGTCAAAACAGAACCTGCCGGATACAGAGGAATAATCCGGCAGTCAGCAGCAGAGCGTGAAAGGATGTGTAGTTGTGAATTTGTTTGATCGTTATGAAATGCGTGAAAAAATGGAAACCCGTTCTTTTGTGACGCTGGTTTTAGGAATTATGACGCTGCTCAGTGCGGCAGCTTATCTGGTCTACCGCTACTCCAGCGAACACGCTTACCGTGAAAAATGGAAAGATTATGACGACTGCGGCATGATCTAAGCCCGGTGTCCGGGCTGACAGTTCGCGATGATCGCCCGCGTGCCGACGGGCTCGGTTGTGAGAAAACAACCTGGGCGAACGCGCCAGGTGGCGTGTTGTCACGGACTTATTCGTGCGAAAATAAATAGTAAATTCTACAAAAAATGCCAGCCCGTGCTGTAAAGCGCGGGCTGGCTGCTGTTATGCATAAAAAGCAATACTGGATAAATACAATGCGGCACGCCGATTGTACGGTCAGCGAATCAGCGTGACAATGCTCAGAATCGGAAGCGGACGGTCATCCTGTTTCACTGCGCTGAGGATACCCATGACCATCAGCACGATACACAGAATGTACAGGATTCCTCCAATGATATCCAGAATCGGGATGTGCGCAAGAATACTGGCTGCTGTCCAGATAATAAAGAGGTTTAACCCCTGATTGACATGTCTTTTGATAACCGGGTCATTGCCGCCGGAAACCAGCCCGACCAGCCATAAAATCCAGATATAGGCCAGGACTGAGTAAAGCACTCTGTTTTGTGAAGCCATAAATGTCCATTCCTTTCTGATGGTGAAAATTGCGCCGAGATCGGTTTATATTATATGATAACATGATCTGAATGCTTTGACAAGAGATTTTTGGTAAATTTTTCGACAGACGATGATAGAATATAAACCTATCTATTTGGTAGGGTATACAAAATTCGCGGAATTCTGACCCTGAAAATGATGCCATTTATCGGCTTGACAGTCATGCCAATTCGTGATATCCTTTAGGTACTGGATCATATGACTGACGGAAGTGGAGTATAAACCACAGGGAGTATGATCGTCAAGGCCGACCGTCTGGGCATCTGCTGTCCTCCCGGTCGGCCTTTTTTGGAGCGCCGGAGGTTACTGGCAGATTGTGTTTTCTCTTGATGAAAGGGTGAGACATGAATTGGACGGATATCTTCATTCGATTGAATCGATGGGACTGGTAGACGGCCCGGGAGTGCGTTCGGTGGTTTTTCTTTCCGGATGCCTGCTGAGGTGCCGGTACTGCCATAATCCCGACACCTGGAAAGAGGGGACGGGTACCCGGATTTCTCCTCAGAAGCTGGTCGATAAACTGCGCCGGTTTATGCCCTATTACCGTTCGGGCGGCGGCGTAACCTTTTCGGGCGGCGAACCGCTGTTGCAGCCGGAATTCCTCGGTGAAGCGCTGATGCTTGTACGTCAGGCCGGGATTCATACCTGTATCGATACGTCAGGCGTCGGCCGGGCGGACGATGAACAGTACCGTAAGATTCTTGCCAAAACTTCGCTGATTTTGTATGATGTCAAGCATTATCTGCCGGATGAATATCAGAAGCTCACCGGTATGCCGATGGATGAAACGATGCGTTTTCTTCGGATTGCGCAAGAGATGAAAGTCCCGATGTGGATACGTCATGTAGTCGTTCCCGGGCTGACGGACGGTGAGGAACATCTCGCCGGTCTGCGGAAATTTGTGGATGGGCTGTCCGGTGTGGAACGGGTGGAACTGCTGCCGTATCACCGGCTCGGCGTTCATAAGTATGAAACCATGAAGCTGCCCTATACCCTTGCCGATACGCCGGTGATGAATCCGGATGTGTGTGCTGGGCTTCAGAAAAAGTATTTTGCGGAATATACCGCTAAATAACCGATGTAAACCATGTGACCTTGAAAGGATGGATATATGATGGATAAGAACGTATTGAAAAATACCGCCTGGAAGGATTTTGAACCCGGTGTCTGGATGGACGAGGTCAATGTCCGCAGCTTTATCCAGAAAAACTATACCCTTTATGAAGGAGATGACTCCTTCCTTGCCGGTGTCAGCGAAAAGACCGCTAAGGTCTGGGAAAAATGCCATGAGCTGATTGTTGAGGAAATCAAAAAGGGTATTATCGACGTGGAAACCGATATCATTTCTGGTATCGATAATTTCGCACCCGGATATATCGATAAGGACAATGAGGTAATCGTCGGCTTGCAGACTGATGCACCGCTTAAAAGAATCGTCAATCTTTACGGTGGTCTGCGGATGGCTCAGTCCAGCCTGAAACAGTATGGTTATACCCTGAATCCTGATATCGAAAAGAAATTCCATGAGTACCGCAAGACCCACAATGAGGGCGTATTTGATGCTTATCCTGAACGGGTACGCGCAGCCCGTCATGCAGGTTTGCTGACCGGTCTGCCGGATGCTTACGGACGCGGCCGTATCATCGGTGACTACCGCCGTGTCGCACTCTATGGCGTAGATTTCTTGCAGGAGCAGAAAAAGGAAGACCTGCGTCAGCTGGATGGCCCGATGACCGAAGAACTCATCCGTCTGCGTGAAGAGGTCAGCGAACAGATTCGTGCATTGGACAAGATGAAATCGATGGCTGCACGTTACGGCGTGGATATCTCTGCTCCGGCTGAGAACGCACAGCAGGCAGTGCAGTACCTGTATATGGCATACCTTGCCGGTATCAAGGAAAACAATGGCGCTGCAACTTCTCTTGGCCGCACCTCTACCTTCCTGGATATCTATATCCAGCGTGATCTGGAAAACGGTACCCTGACTGAAGAAGGCGCACAGGAACTGATTGACCAGTTTATCATCAAACTGCGTCTGGTCCGTCACCTGCGTACCCCTGAATATAACGAGCTGTTCGGCGGCGACCCGACCTGGGTTACCGAGTCGATTGGCGGCGTTGGTATCAATGGTAAACCGCTGGTTACCAAGAACTCTTACCGTTATCTGCATACCCTTACCAATCTCGGCACCGCTCCTGAACCCAACCTGACCGTTCTCTGGAGCGAAAAGCTGCCCGAAAACTTCAAACGCTACTGCGCAAAGATGTCAATTGCAACCGACTCGATTCAGTACGAGAATGACGATGTGATGCGTCCGATCTATGGCGATGATTATGCAATCGCATGCTGTGTATCGGCAATGACCGTCGGCAAACAGATGCAGTTCTTTGGTGCACGTGCGAATATGGCAAAATCGCTGCTGTACGCCATCAATGGCGGTGTGGACGAGCTGAAAGGTACCAAAGTTGTTCCCGGTATCGAGCCGATCACCGATGAGGTGCTGGACTTTGACAAGGTTATGGCCAACTATAAGAAGGTACTTTCTTACGTTGCCGGACTGTATGTTGACGCTGTCAACATCATCCACTTTATGCACGATAAATATGCTTATGAAGCGTCCCAGATGGCGCTGCATGATACCCATGTCGAGCGTCTGATGGCGTTTGGTATGGCTGGACTTTCGGTTGCAGCCGACTCGCTGTCCGCAATCAAGTTTGCTAAGGTCAAACCGATTCGCAACCATGCTGGTATCGCAGTTGACTTTACCGTCAAGGGCGATTTCCCGAAATACGGTAATGATGATGACCGTGTAGACGATCTGGCAGTCGAGGCTGTTACCTACTTCTCGAATGAGCTGAAAAAGCATCCGCTTTATCGCAATGCAAAACATACCCTGTCTGCACTGACCATCACTTCCAACGTCATGTACGGCAAAAAGACCGGCCCGACTCCTGACGGACGCAAAGTCGGCGAACCGCTGGCACCCGGTGCCAACCCGATGCATGGCCGGGATGAAAACGGTGCGCTTGCATCCCTCAACTCGGTTGCAAAGATTCCTTACCGTAATGTCTGCCAGGACGGTGTCTCCAACACCTTCTCGATTGTCCCGAACGCTCTTGGCAAGACCGAAACCGAACGTGAAAACAATCTGGTCACCATTCTGGACGGCTATTTTGCACAGGG
The DNA here is from genome assembly GCA_018715285.1 of Candidatus Faecivivens stercoripullorum. GTDB lineage: Bacteria > Bacillota > Clostridia > Oscillospirales > Ruminococcaceae > Faecivivens > Faecivivens stercoripullorum. The sequence continues at coordinate 13,608 of DVLW01000251.1, forward strand.
TGCACATCACCTGAATGTCAACGTCCTCAACCGTCAGCTGCTGATTGACGCGATGGAGCATCCTGAGCAGTATCCGACTCTGACTATCCGTGTCTCCGGTTACGCGGTCAACTTCAACCGTCTCTCCCGTGAGCAGCAGCTGGAAGTCATCAGCCGTACTTTCCACGAGAGCATCTGATGGAGGGAACCTGATGGGAAAATATTATCATCGCCAGTGCAGCCGTAAGGTCGCAGAAGGCGGAATGGTCTACTATATTGCGGAATTGCAGCTGCTGATGCCGGACGGGAGTCTCCACTATCTTTGCGGCAGTTTCCCGGAAGGTGATGAAGCCGGTATCCGCTTCACCGCTGCGAGTGAATCGATGTATGATCTGATGATCGGCAAGGCGGAAGAGGTGGACGAGGATATCGTCTATTACGCATCCTGGCGCGGAACTGCTGCGCCGGAAGACAGCGGCTATCAGGAAGCTGCCGACTTCCTCTGTCAGATGGTTGCAGAAAAGAAAAACGGCTGATTTGCCCGACATCAAAAAACGCTCTCCGTTACAGGTACGGAGAGCGTTTTTGTGATTGTTCTACTGCTTGCCCATATTAAGAAGTTTCCAACTCCCGCAGGTAAGGTTCCACAAAATCGTAGTTTTCATTGATCATCTGGTCAATATCCCCATCTTTTGTGACAAACAGGAGGTGTTCACCCGAATCGAGATAGCCCTGCATCACCCAGGAATCAAGGGACAAAGGTGCATAAATGATAAAGTAATTGCGGGTACCTGCATATGTTCCCTTTTGATAAGCGAATGTGGCATAACCGCCGTTTACGTTTAGTTTGCTGCCGTCTCCGCTCATCGGCTGATAGGAAACCGGTTGTTCACCGTCCATCGTCAGTTCAAAAGTCCCGAGGAGACGGTCGGTCATCCAGAGAAATTCGAGTTTCACACAGTTTACTTTAATGGATACTTCTTCATTTTCATGCTGCATGCATCTTCCGGACAGGGTGTAGAAACGGGGAATGGGTAAGGGGAAAAACAATAGGGCAAATATAAGAAGTAGTATGCCAATCAGAACCCTTTTGGTCTTTCGGGAAAGTTTATTCAATTGTTTCACCTCTCTTTTTGGAGGAGATAGTATTATCTTTTCTTAATTATCATCATATCATATATAATATAGTTTTTCAATAACCGACAGCTGGTGTAACATAACCCCAATTGTCAATAAAAAGTCCTGCTGCAAAGCGGAAATTTGCAGCAGGACTTTTTGAGAGGTCAGAATTGGTTATTCGCGGGTGCTGATTTCACAGTCAGCATCTTTGCGGATATGCTCATCGAGGATGATCTCGCCGATATGGTCGGCAACAATCGAGCCGTGATGCGGGTTTTTAACGCTGATGATTTCGCCGTTGATGGTAGCGGTGACGTCGCTGTTTTCAAAAGCAAAATCTGCTCCTTCCATCTCACAGTCTTTCAGCACCAGACCTTTGCAGTAGCACAGCGGCTGGGTGCCGATGATCTTGCAGCGGATGAGGCGCAGGTTTTTGCTGTACCATGCCAGATATTCGCCTTTGATAACCGAATCGTATACGGCAACGTTTTTGGTATGCCAGAAAGCATCTTTTGTATCCAGTACTGAGTTGCGGATGACCAGATTTTCGACATACTGGAAGGAGTATTTGCCTTTCAGCCGGAGATTCTCGATCTCCATATCACGGGTATGCAAAAAGGGGTATTCGCCTTCCAGCGAGCAGTCATTGATGTTGACGCCGCGGCAGTACCATCCAAATTCCGGAGAGACGATTTCGCATCCGGTCAGGGTCGAACGGTCACATTCACGCAGTGCCTTAATGCCGCCGAGGACACTGTTTTTGATTTTCATATCACTGTCATACCAGAGAGCGGCGCGGCAGGTATCGGTCATTCGGCTGTCTTCGATTTCACCGCCCTGTACATGCCAGAAGGGATAGCGCAGCAGGAAATTACAGTTTTTTACCCGGATATTTCCGCACTCCTTCAAAGCCGATTCTCCATCGGCAGGACCCTCAAACCGGCAGTTTACAACCTCCGCATCGTGGATGCCATACAGTGCGCGTTCCTCATCAAGTGTCAGATTTTCGTATTTTTCCATGCTGTCCATTCCTTTCTGTATCTTTCTGCAATGGGAGCAGAATTTCTCTTTCTATCGTGGTTTTATTATATAACTTGGAGTTCGCTCCATGTCAAGCCTTTTTCTGATCTGTTTTTTTGAAAATCAAATTGCCTGTCAAACCTATTTGTAAACATTGTATGAATATTTCAAAAAGCTGCATTAAAATATGCTGTTTATTTGTTTTATAAATGAAGAGGTGGTTCCGATGCAGATGGTTGGCACTTGTTATGATGAAGAACAGAAAGGAAGATCAAAATGAAAAAAGTTGGCTTTTTATCGCTGATATTGACTGTCATAGCTTTTTTCTGCCTGGGTTCTGCTGTATGCGCCGAAGAAATTCTGGCACAGGGGACAAAAGCAGGAGAGTACAAATGGGTACTCTCGGACAGGGTTTTATATATTCGTTCTTATGTCGGCGCGGATTATGTTACCGATGATGCTGTCAAGGAGGAAATCGCGCGTTCGACAGAGTATTCAAAAGAAGATCTTCAGAAATATAATTCGACCAACAGGAGTACCATTGTTTCCAATGAAAAAAAGACGCTGACCAAAACCATCACCGGCAGACTGCACATCGACGTGGAATGGAAGAATACCATCTCCTATTCTCTCGACCCCAAAACCAAAACGCTGACGATTGAAAATCCTGATGGAGTAAAAAATGTGGAACAGATATTTTTAGATTATCGTGCGTTTTATACCGAATTGTATCCCTATCGGGATTATATGAAAAATGTAGTGATTGGGGATGGGTTTACATCGGTTGATCTGATGATAGGAGAAATCTGTACCGATGAACCAGCGGAGATACAGGATGGTCAGATCAGTTTTTCTTTTACCGATTCGATTGTGTTTGATTCGTTGACTTTGGGAAAGGACGTTTCCAGCGTGCAATCCGAAAATACCCGTAGTTACCGGGTAGATGAGGATAATCCATATTTTACGGTTTATGAAGGCTGTCTCTATTCAAAGGATTATAAGAGGCTGGAAAAAATACCATATGGCAAGGATAAGCAGACCATTATCTATCATCCGGATACTAAAATATTATCTGAAAGCGTATGCAGGCGGCTGGCCACATCTGGTTCCATTGCCGTGATTCCATGGGGAATTACAACGGTTGAGCAGGGGGTAAGCACCGTGGTATATCCTGCGACGATTACAAATATTGGGTATGTTGAACGGGAAGAATATCTGTATGCGTGGATGCCCTACAACAGCTATGTTCGTGACTATGCCGAAGCACGTAACGGACAGACACCTGACGGCGGCAATCGGAAAGCGGACAATATCGCGCAGCCGTGGTATTCATTCTACGGCATTACGGCGAACAGCTGGTATACGGCAGCAAACGGCAAGACCTACTATTTCGGTGAAGCGGCCGGTTGGGGCGGCCAAAAAGAACCGCTGATGCTGACCGGCACCCAGGTAATCGATGGCAAAACCTATACTTTTGGGGAAGACGGTGCGTTGCAGAATCAGGGAGATGAATTTTACCCTGATGGCTTAATCTATCAAAACGGCAAGGCTTATTATTATGAAAACGGTGTGATGCAGAAAAGCAAATGGATTCAGGCCTCCGGAAACTGGTATTACCTCAATGATTATGGCGCTGGAGTTGTCAACTGCTGGCGGTTGAAGGATGGAAAGTATGTCTATCTTGGTGCAGATGGAAAGATGAAGACAAACTGCTGGGTTAAGGACTATGGAAAATGGTACTATGTCAAATCGGACGGCAGCCGATATGAATCCAGCTGGGCGAAGATTGGCGGTGTCTGGTACTGGTTTGGCGGCAGCGGCAAGATGGCGGAAAACCAGTGGCTGAAGCTGAACGGAAAGTGGTATTACTTTAGCGGTTCCGGTGCCATGGAAGCAAATAAATGGCTGAGGAGTGAAGCGTACTGGTACTATCTCGGCTCAGATGGTGCGATGCTGACCAATACCGTCACGCCGGACGGTTATCAGGTTGACGGAGAGGGAAGAAGAATATAAAAGTCTAATTTTATTCCCTGTGACAGAACGATAACCGGTTTTTTAAAACAATCTCTCGACGATTGTCTCCTGTTGTGATATACTAAAAAAGTATATGTGCACAACAGGAGGCTTTTTCTTCTGCAAATATGAATCCTCAAAAATAATCATGATCTGTCTGACAGTTTGTTGGCACAATCAAGGGAATCCTTTCAGAATCAAAAAGAGGGGCAATGACAATAATGAAGCAGGTTATTCATGTATATGGCGCTTCGGGTTCGGGAACTTCTACACTTGGAAAATATATCTCTGAAAAATCAGGTTATTATTTCATGGATACAGATGATTATTTCTGGGAATCAACCAATCCGCCATATACTGTAAAACGAAGCCCTTCCAGCCGGCTTCAATTGATGAAAGAAGATATAAACCAGCATGATTATGTTGTGATTTCAGGTTCACTGGTGGATTGGGGCGATGAACTGATCCCGTTATTTTCATTGGCAATCCGCGTTGAGACAGATACCAATATCAGACTTCAAAGGTTAAGAATAAGGGAACAGAAAAAGTTTGGCTCTCGGATTGATGCTGGCGGCGACATGTATGACAATCATGTAAAATTTATCAGTTGGGCGGCTTCTTATGACCATGGTGGATTAGAAATGAGAAGTAAAGCCCAACACGATGAGTGGCAAAGAAAGCTGATTTGCCCGTTATTATCAGTGGATGGCAGTATGCCGGTAAATGAAATTTTCGAGTTTGTAAAACAACACTCAGAATTTAAAATCAATACAAAATAATACGCTCGATAGGAGCAATAAGATTTTCAGGTGATAGGATGAACAAACTGGTCTTGGGAATTCTTGCACACGTTGACGCGGGTAAGACAACCCTTTCAGAAGGAATATTATATACAGCCGGCTGTCTTCGCAAACTCGGACGGGTAGACCATCGGGATACCTTCCTTGATACCGAAACCCTTGAACGGGAACGCGGTATCACCATCTTTTCCAAACAGGCGGTTTTTCCGCTCGGAGAAACCGAAGTCACCCTGCTGGATACGCCTGGACACGTCGATTTTTCGGCAGAAGCCGAGCGGGTGCTGAGCGTACTGGACGCAGCGGTGCTGGTTATCAGCGGAAGTGACGGGATTCAGGGACATACCGAAACACTGTGGCGGCTGCTCAGCCGGTACCATCTGCCGGTACTGCTGTTTATTAATAAGGTCGATTTGCTGGATAACGCCAGCCCGGGCGGTGAAGGCCGTAAAGCAGTGATGGAATCGCTCCGCAAACGGTTCGGGGATGGCTGTATCGATTTTTCCCAGCTGGAAGAGGACCCGGACGCATTTTATGAACAGGCGGCAGTCTGCGGAGATGAACTGCTGGAAAGTTTTCTCGACCGCGGACATATCCCGGATGAACTGCTGAAAAAGGCGGTTGCAAATCGGGAGATTTTTCCCTGCTGTTTTGGTTCGGCACTGAAGATGGACGGTGTGGACAGACTGCTTTCATTGCTTGGACGGCTTGTTCAGCTGCCGGAATACGGCGAAGATTTCGGCGCACGAGTCTTTAAAGTCAGCCGTGATAACAGCGGCGCGAGACTAACCTTTATGAAGATTACCGGCGGCGGACTGGCAGTCAAGACGCTGCTCAGCGGTGTATCGGGCGGACAGGAGTGGCAGGAAAAAGCCGACCAGCTCCGGGTGTATTCAGGTGCAAAATATAAGCTGACCGATTATGCGCCGGCAGGCTCAATTATCGCGGTGACCGGGTTGTCCAAAACGCTGCCGGGTGACGGATTGGGGTTTGAGGAGAATGCCGCGGCACCGGTACTGGTGCCGGTACTGACCTATCGGCTGCAACTGCCGGAAGATGTGCCGGTCTATGAGGCATTCCGCAAGTTGTCCCAGCTGGAAGAGGAAGACCCGCAGCTGCATATGGTCTGGAATGAACAGCTTTCGGAAATCCATGTTCAGCTGATGGGTGAGGTACAGCTGGAAATTTTGCAGCGGCTGATTGCTGACCGTTTCGGGATGGAAGTTACCTTCGGCGAAGGTAATATCGTTTATAAGGAAACAATCCTGAATACTGTCGAAGGTGTCGGGCATTTTGAGCCGCTGCGCCATTATGCCGAAGTGCATCTGCTGATGGAACCCGGAGAACCGGGAAGCGGACTGGTGTTTGATACGGTTGTCAGCGAGGATGACCTTGACCGCAACTGGCAGCGATTGATTCTGACCCATCTTGGGGAAAAGGAACATCTCGGCGTACTGACCGGCAATCCGATCACCGATATGAAGATTACACTGGTTGCTGGTAAAGCTCACCTCAAGCATACCGAAGGCGGCGATTTCCGCCAGGCAACCTATCGTGCTGTCCGTCAGGGATTGATGCAGGCCGAGTCGGTGCTGCTCGAGCCGTACTATTCTTTCCAGCTGGAACTGCCTTCTGAAAATGTCGGCAGAGCAATGCACGATATCGAGCAGCGCTTTGGAGAATTTGACACGCCCGGCATGGAAGATGGGATGTCGATACTCACTGGAAGCGCACCGGTCAGCTGTATGCGGGATTACCAGAAGGAAGTGACCGCTTATACCAGAGGCCGTGGACGGCTTACACTGCGGGTAAAAGGATACCAGCCCTGTCATAATGCCGATGAGGTAATCGCGGCTTTCCACTATAACCCGGAAGCAGATATGGAAAACAGTCCCGACTCGGTTTTCTGTTCGCATGGTGCAGGTGTGGTCGTACGCTGGATGGACGTGCCATCGCATATGCACCTTGCCGGGCTGGAACTGGAAACCGAAGAACAGCCTCCTCCGCAAGATGAACCGGCAGCGCCTATAACCGGCAGAATGATCTATTCCGGTACCCGTGAAGAAGACAGGGAACTGGAAGCGATTTTTACCCGCACTTATGGTGAAATCAAACGCCGGGACTTTCTGCCGCAGAATACCGTCCGTCAGCTGGATAAGGCGGCACTTTTGCGCGAAATGGAAGATGTGCAGGAGTTTCTGCTGGTTGACGGATACAACATCATCTTTGCATGGGATGAGCTGAAAAGTCAGGCTGCTGTCAATCTGGATGCGGCCCGTCAGGCGCTGGTGGATATCCTCTGCAACTATCAGGGGTATAAACAATGCGGCCTGATCGTCGTATTTGATGCCTATCGGGTAAAGGGCGGAAAGGCAAAGGTCGAGCGGCAGAACGATGTTTATATCGTCTATACCGAAGAGGCCGAAACAGCTGATATGTATATTGAAAAGGTAACCTATGCCCTTGGACGGGACCCGGTCAAGAAGCGCAGAGTCCGCGTTGCGACATCGGATAATCTCGAACAGACGATTATCCTCGGGCATGGTTCCACCCGGATTTCTGCCGGGATGTTTTATGATGAAGTAAAACGGGTGGAAGCCCGTATCTCTGAGATGATCGCCGAGCAGAACCGCCGTGGTGCCAAAAAACGGGCACGTCTGGCGGACAGTATGCCGGAGCTTCCCTCGGATGAGCAAAAATAACAACAAGCCGGAAGACCTGCTGATGTCAGCACGGGTTTTCCGGTTTTTTCATTGCTATTTTGGGCAGATCAGTCTTTCTTATAGAAAATCAAAGTCATTTTATCGTTTATAACTTTGGTTTTTCCGGTCGGGCGATATCCCATCTTTTCATAAAGATAGCAGTTTCCTTTTTCCTGCAAAATCGTATCCAATTCCCAATTGGAACTGCCGTGCAGTTCTTCAACCGCACGAATCGCCTTTTGTGCCAGTCCCTGATTTTGGAATTGCGGCAGGATAAAAATTGGAGAAATTCTTTTGGGTGTATCTTTTTCCTTTTTGTCCACAACACGCACAGCACCCACGTTCTCGCCATTTTCCTGAATCCAATAATAGGTAAAAGGCTGCTGTAACCGTGTCATGATTCGCTCAACAGTTTCGGCTGCCGGACTGGTTTCGGTATCCTGATATTTTTGATATAACGCGGCAAATGCTTTCACCTGCATTTCCCATAATTTATGGGCTTCTTTTATGTCAATCCTGCTCAGCTGCAATTCGTTGTCCTCCTTTTCCACCATCTAAAGGTTAATTTGTTGATGAACAGACGATTTATCTCCTGAACGGTACCGGAATTTCTCCATTATTTACCAACCTGATGCAAACTGACAGACAAAAAGCGGAAGCGATAATCGCCTCCGCTTTCTCAATCAAAAGGTAATGGTTTCCGGCTCAGCGGTAAACGAGCTGATGACAGCTACAGCACCTTTTTCAAATGCC